>JBBPYT010000054.1:0-6815 GCA_038199665.1 Hyphomicrobiales bacterium | reverse complement strand
CTTGCCAGCGGCCCGAACGTGGCTCCGAACATGGCCTATCTGGGCTGGGGTATTTACGTGATGGCGCGGGTCGATGCAGACAGCAAGAGGCATAAAGCAGTCTGGAGCGCCGCCGCGCATCTTGGCGGCAAGGACCTGTCGCTGTGGATGGCCGCGTATCCGTCCGGCTTCCAGCCCTATCGTAAAAGCCACACGAATATGGACGAGTGGGTGGCCGCAGGATACAATCGGAAGTACATCACGTCCTACATGAACTCTCAGTCCACGTCCTACAATCACCCAAATTCGGCGATTGAGCCGCGCATTCCGGGCATCTTCCAGTACTACAGCACTGCCGAGGATGAGCTGACCAAGGTCTTCGCCGGCAAGGAGACGGCCCAGCAGGGCGCCGACAACATCGCGGCGGCGTGGGAGAAACTGACTGACAAGCTTGGCCGGGAACAGCAGGTCAAGTACTATAAGATCGCCATGGGTCTGTAAGCCCATCGGCAGACGCTCTGCCTGATGCGATGACCCGGCTGCGGCGGCGCGTCAACGACCGCCGCAGACATCTTGCTGAAGCATGAGGCGGCAATGATTCTAACCGCATGATCGCCATCGGCGCATAGGAACAGTCAGTGACCGGAGGCAAGCTCGAAGCGGTACAAGAGGAACTTGCGGGCGAGCGACTGGTGCTGGGCCGGTGGGTGATCTGGCTGGCATCCCTGTCGCTCGTCGCCGTCGCCGCTTTGCAGGTTCTCGACGCCGCTGGCGCCATCGCGATCGGCTTCGCGAACTGGCGCCCGCTCTTGTACATGTTCCTGGTTTGGGGTGTCGCGCTTGGAGCCGGACAGGTTCTGAAGCGGGGCGAAACCGGCCAGCAGACGCTGTTCCTTTTGCCAGCGCTGCTCTTCACTTTCGCCATGGTGGTCTTCCCGACCTTTTTTGGAGTTTATATCGCCCTTACCGACTGGAACCTCAACGCTCAGACGGGCCACCATTTCAATGGTCTCGAGAACTTCACCACGCTTCTGCGCGACTCCTATTTCTGGAACGCGCTTGGCAACATGGTCTTCTACGTGCTGACGGTGCTGGTGCAGTACGTGATCGCCTTCGGGCTTGCCTTGCTTCTCAATGCCGACATTCGCGCACGGAAGTTCTTTCGCGTGGCGTTTCTGATGCCTTTCATGATGAGCCCGGTGGCGGTGAGTTGGATGATCGGCAAGTCGATCATGGAGAACCGCTTCGGCCCGGCTGCCACACTTGCGAGGCACATCGGTTGGGACAACCCGGCCTTCTTCACATCGCCCTGGATCGCCAGGACCAGTATTATGATCATGGATGGCTGGGTGTGGATTCCATTCATCGTGATCATGCTGCTCGCTGGCCTGCAAGCGCTGCCGACTGATGTAAAGGAAGCCGCAAAGGTCGATGGCGCCAATCGCTGGCAGTCGTTCTGGGAGATCACCTTTCCGTTGATGCTGCCGGTGAGCGTGACTGCGGTCGTGCTCAGAATCATTTTTGAATTGAAGCTCGCCGACATCGTCATCAACGTCACGGCGGGCGGGCCAGGCGGCGCGACTGACACGATTTCGAGCTTCATCTACCGCGAGTATCGCGACCGCTCGAATGTCGGTTACGGCACGATGCTGGCGGAGGTTTATCTTGTCATCATCATTGTATTCGTCACGCTTTTGCTCAAGCAGGTCGGCCGCTTCATGCGCAAAATGACATAAAGTTGCAAGACATGGAAGCTGTTCGGCTGGACAAGAGGAGCTGACGAAGTGACCGTTGAAGCCGCAATTGAGGCGTCGCCAAAAGATCAGCCGCAGGAGACGTTATACGCCGGCGCGCTGAAGCGCCGAGGGGAGCGTGTATTGGTCTACGCCGCGCTCCTGCTGTGGACGTTCATCGCATTGTTCCCGATCTATTGGACGCTCTCGACGTCTTTCAAGATCGGGACGGATGTCACGCTAGGTCACCTCATACCCTGGCTCGATTTCGCGCCGAGCTGGAAGGGATGGCGCTCGCTGGGGCTCTCACCGGACACGATCTTCGACACCTCGACCGTGCGCGACGAATTCCTGAAGCGTTTCCTCAACAGCATAATCGCCTCGATCGGCGCGTCGACACTGGCAGTGGCGATCGGCTCGCTTGCCGCCTACGGGCTCAGCCGGTTCGAATACAACTTCGGGCGCTGGGGCAACAAGGACATCTCGTTCTTCTTCCTGTCGCAGCTGATCCTGCCGCCGGTGGTCCTCGCCATGCCCTTCCTGGTTCTCTACAAGGAGCTGGCGCTGCTCGATACCCGATTCGGCCTTGTTCTCGTTTATACCCTCATGGTGCTGCCGATCGTGATCTGGGTCATGCGCGACCAGTTCGACACGATCCCGACGGAGATCGAGCAGGCCGCGCTCGTTGACGGCTGTTCGATCTGGGGCGCCTTCTTCCGCATTGTCGTGCCGATCGCGCTTCCGGGCATTGTAGCCGCCTTCATCCTCTCCGTCGTGCTGTGCTGGAACGAGTATTTCTTCTCCTCGCTGCTGACCAGCACCGACGCCCAGACGCTGCCCGTGATGGTGGCGAGCCAGACGGGATCGCAAGGCATCAACTGGTGGTCGATGGCCGCACTGTCGACAGCGGCGATCGCGCCCCTTGTGTTGATCGGGGTGTTCCTCGAGCGCTACATCGTCATGGGACTGACGGCGGGCTCGGGAAGATAGGATAGGCGGGCTCGAAGACCGGCACGGACCATCGCATCGCGCTCCTTTCGGCACAGCCTCAACCTGTGATCCCTCCCCCAAAGCAATCCCTCCAACTCGGCAGCGCGCCAGCGAAAGGCAGCGCCTCGGCCAAATAGACACCCCGTGCAACGGCCCTGGCCAGGCAGTCGGCCGCGAGGGCGCCGATCTCGGTCAGGTCACGCAATGTCGGATGATGGGCGTGACGGCCCGTCGATGCGGCGAACACCACATCGCCGTCGAGAACGGCGAAGCTCGGGCGCTGCGCTATGGCCAGGCCGCCCTGCGCCGCTATCGCCAGCCGCTTGCATTGGGCCTTGGTGAGCGGCGCGTCGGTTGCGATGACCCCGATGGTGGTGTTTTCGGGCTCGTCGCCCTTCAGGCGAATATCGAGGGCGTTTGCTGGCCAGGGCATGGGCCAACCCAGGCCGCCGAACTCGGTCCCGGCCTCGAATGGAGCGGCCCAGAAGTGCGGCCCGCTGCCGACCGTGGCTTGGCCTAGCGCGTTGACGGCAACGATCGCGGCCACAGTGTAGCCGGTCGATGTTCGGGTGCTCGCGGAGCCGAGCCCGCCCTTGAGGTTGGCCGTCGTCGCCCCAAGCCCGGCACCCACGCTGCCGAGCACGAAGTCGGGGTTCGCGGCGCGCACGGCCGCATAGCCGAGATCCCAATAGGGAGACCGCCTGCCCCAAGCCTTGTCCCCGCCGTTGATGAGATCGAACAGGATGGCGCCGGGTACGATCGGCACGCGCACGTGCCGCAGCTCGAAGCCACGCCCGACCTCGGCCAGCGCGGCCTGCGCGCCCCCCATGCTGTCCAGCCCGAAGGCCGAGCCTCCGGACAGCACGAATGCGTCGACTCGACCGACCGTCATCTCGGGTTCGAGCAGCGCCGTGTCTCTGACGCCCGGAGCGCCACCCGGAATGGAAAGCGAGGCCGCCGCGGGCGCGTCGAACACGACAGCCGTCACGCCCGAAGCGAGCGCCGCATCATGCGCATGTCCGACCCGAAGGCCGGGCACGTCGGTGAGGAGATTGCGCAAGGGCGCGGAGCGCGCCGCCTCGCCTCAATCCTTGCGCCGGAGCACGACTGCACGGCGGTGGACGTGCCGGTGTTGCCGAACGTGAACCCCGCACACCGCCGTGTGGTCGAACTCCTGCGCATAATCGGCCTGGTAGGCCGCAAAAGACGGCTCGTCGTCATGGTCGGCCGGTGTGCCGGGGCCCTGCCAGGGATAGCCGCCGTCCCAGCCTTGGCCCGGACGACGCCGGTCGCCGACGTGATAGGCGCCGGGACCATTCCAGCCCGACCGGTAGCGGCAATACGCTGCGCCATCCCAATAGAAAAACGCGTATTTGCGGGCCTTCGCGTCGATGGCCTCAAAGGTCGTATCGTAATTTGCGTAGTTCAGCTTGTAATAGGGAATGTCGGCTTCGGCATGGGCTGCCGAGAGAGCGAAGCACGCCATGCCGGACGACGCCGCCAGCGCCAATAGAAAGTTTCGCACCCGATCTCTCCCACTGCCGGAAAGCTGCAGATTCGCCTTCATAACGCGGATCGCGGCCAGGAGGGTCGATGTGCAGACGAAATCCGCGCGTTTTGCAAAAAAGAAGCGAAGTGTCGCTCCCGAGTAACGTTGTGCCGCGACAGCTTCCCCCATTGTCCTGCATGGTCTAGCAAGGGGCCATGTCGACCGATGTTTCGATGCCCGCGGCCACCTTGGCGGGCCTACTCTCCTTCCTCAGCCCCTGCGTGCTGCCGCTGGTTCCGCCGTACCTGTGCTTTATGGCCGGGACGACGCTCGAAGACCTGCAAAGCGGAGATGCGACGCGCACGCGGCGAGACGCGCTCTTGGCGAGCTTGCTGTTCGTGGCTGGCTTTTCGACTGTGTTCGTGGCGCTGGGTGCGACGGCCTCGGCGTTCGGCACCCTGCTCCGTCGTTTCGACCAGCCTTTGTCTATCGCGGCGGGCCTCGCCATCATTGTCATGGGGCTGCATTTCATGGGGATATTCCGGCTGGGCCTGCTGTACAGGCAAGCCAGGCTCGACGTGGAGCGGCCGCCGGGATTGTGGAGCGCCTATGTGATGGGCCTTGCCTTCGCGTTCGGCTGGACGCCTTGCATCGGACCCATTCTGGCGGCCATTCTGGCGGTCGCGGGCTCGAAAGCCACGGTGGCGCACGGCGCGGGCCTTCTGGCCGCCTATTCGCTCGGCCTTGGCGCGCCCTTCGTCGCGGCTGCGGTCGCAGTAGGCGCCTTCACGGCGTTCCTCAAGCAGTTCCGCGCCCATTTCGGCGCGGTCGAGAAACTGGCGGGCGTGCTGCTGGTCATGACGGGCATCGCCTTTCTGACCGGCGGCATGCAGAGCCTGGCGTTCTGGCTGATCGAGACCTTCCCGGCCATGGCGCGGCTGGGGTAGTCCGTTCCGAACCTCCAAAGCGAAAGCCCGCCAACGGCGGGCTTTCTTCAGTGCGTCGACAAGTTCCCGAACGGTCAGTCGTTCTGGATGTAGGTGATCTTGCCGTCCGGCTGCTTCTTCCACGTGTACATGACGTAGTCGGCCTTGCTCAGGTCGCCCTTCTTGTCGAAGGACAGATCGCCGAGCACAGTATGGAACGCCATGCCCGAATGCATCTTCTCGGCCATCTTCTTGGGGTCGATGGATTTTGCGGCTTCGGCAGCCTCAGCCATCACCTGCACGGCCGCGTAGCTGTAGAGCGTATAGGCCTGTGGATCGAAGTTCTTGGCCTTGAACTCCTCGACCACCGCGGAGGCCGTCGGCTTCTTGCGCGGATCGGGACCGAAGGTCATCAGCGTACCCTCCACCCCAGGACCGCCGATCGCCGCGAACTCGTTGTCGGTGATGCCGTCGCCGGACATCATGGTCGACGTCACGCCCTGATCGGTCATCTGGCGCCGGATCAGACCACCTTCCGGATGCAGGCCGCCCCAATATACGATATCGGCGCCGGATTGCTTGATCTTGGAAACAACAGCTGAATAATCCTTCTCGCCGGTATTCACGCCCTCGTAAAGCACCGGCTTGACCCCGGCTTTCGCCAAATTGTCCTTAGTGGCGTCGGCGAGCCCCTTGCCATAGGTCGTCTTGTCGTGGAGGATGGCGATCTTCTTGCCCTTCAGATTGTCCTCGATGTATTTGGCCGCGACGGCGCCCTGCTGGTCGTCTCGGCCGCAGGTGCGGAACACGTTCCACTTGCCTTTCTCGGTGAGCAAGGGGTTCGTCGCCGACGGCGTGATCATCAGCATGTTGTTTTCGAGGTAAACGTCCGAAGACGGGATGGTGACGCCGGAGTTGAAGTGGCCAACCACGTATTTGATGCCGTCACCCACGAATTTGTTGGCAACCGAGACCCCCTGCTTCGGATCGGACGCATCGTCGCCAACTTCGATCGTTATCTTGTTGCCGAGAATGCCCCCCTTCGCGTTGAGGTCTTCGACGGCCTGTTCCGTGCCCTTCTGCAACTGTGCGCCGAACACGGCGTTGGGGCCGGTCATCGGCCCGGCAACGCCGAGCTTGAAATCGGCCGCGTGCGCCGCGCCGGTAAAAGCGAGACCTGCCGCAAGGACAAATCCGGACATTCTCAGGTATTTCATGGCTTGTTTCCCTTCCTAAACTCGGCCTTTCACAGGCCTTCGTGCCTCACTCCCGAACCGTCAGCGCACTTTCCGAAGCTGGCGATCCGCAAGATCCTCTCAGAGCCGATCCCTTTGAACCTCGATGCTTATTAGGTTCGGCCGAATTGTCACGTTAAATCAAAATCGACCTTGGCCGGCTCGCAGCCGACCTCCCTCAGGCCGATCACTTGACGGTCCAGCCGAGCGGCCCCGACCTGGCGAAGAGCCACGGATATTGCCGCGCCATCTGCTCGGCCCGGCGCGAGCGGTAGCCGTAAGCCGCCGCCAGGCTGACGACGATCAGCGAAACCAGGTAGTAATGCAGGGACAACAGGTCTTCCCCTGAAAGCGCATAGTGGAGGAAGCGGACCGCACCCGCGAGAATGATCAGCGCCAGCGGCATGGTCGAGATGGACCGCCACGTTCCGGCAAGCGCCCGGCCCGTCGCCCCGGCGGCCAG
>JBBPYT010000053.1:0-6423 GCA_038199665.1 Hyphomicrobiales bacterium | reverse complement strand
GGATACAATCGTAAGATTCATTGAAACCGAGGGGGGCCTTTCAGCATAGGTACGATTGTCGGATCTCGGTGCAGGCGGGTCGCTTCCGCCGAACGACCATCGCGCCGGAGTCGTCTCGACCGGTCCAATGTGTGACGACGCGGGGCGACAACGAACGGAGGACCTCGATCACCCCTCGCCGAACACCCTCTGGAAAATCGTATCCACATGCTTCGTGTGATAAGCGAGGTCGAAAAGCGGCTCCAACTTCGCCGCCGGCAGCACGCTCGCGACGTCCGGGTCGGCCTTCAGCAATTCCAAAAAATCGTCTTCGCCGCGCCACACCCGCATGGCGTTGCGCTGAACGAGACGATAGGCGTCCTCGCGCGAAACGCCGGCCTGCGTCAGCGCCAGGAGAACACGCTGTGAGTGCACCAATCCGCCGAGACGGTCCATGTTGCGCTGCATGTTCTCCGGGTAGATCAGCAGCTTCTCGACAACGTCGGTCAGCCTTGCGAGGGCGAAATCGAGCGTGATCGTCGCGTCCGGTCCGATCATGCGCTCGACCGAGGAATGGGAAATGTCCCGCTCGTGCCAGAGGGCCACGTTTTCCAGCGCCGGAACCACCATGCCGCGCACCAGTCGCGCGAGCCCGGTGAGGTTCTCGGTCAGCACCGGGTTGCGCTTGTGCGGCATGGCCGAGGAGCCCTTTTGCCCTTCCGAAAAGAACTCCTCGGCTTCCAGCACTTCGGTGCGCTGCAGGTGGCGGATTTCGACGGCCACACGCTCCATGCAGGACGCCACCACGCCGAGTACGGCAAAAAACATGGCGTGCCGATCGCGCGGGATGACCTGGGTCGAGATCGGCTCGGGTGTCAGACCCATGGCTTTCGCCACATGCTGTTCGACTCGCGGGTCGATGTTGGCGAAGGTTCCGACCGCGCCCGACAGCGCGCAGGTGGAGATCTCCTGCTTCGCAGCCAAGAGCCTTGCCCGGCAGCGCTGGAATTCGGCATGGGCGAAGGCGAGCTTCAGCCCGAAGGTGACGGGCTCGGCATGGATGCCATGCGAGCGGCCGATGGTCGGGGTCAGCCTGTGCTCGAAGGCCCGCGTCTTGAGCGCGGCCAGCAACGCGTCCACGTCGGCGATCAGGATGTCTGAGGCACGGGACAACTGCACGGCAAGGCACGTGTCGAGCACGTCGGACGAGGTCATACCCTGATGCACGAAGCGCGCTTCGGGGCCGACGAGTTCGCCGAGATGGGTCAGGAAGGCAATGACGTCGTGCTTGGTTTGGCGTTCGATGGCATCGATGCGCGCCACGTCGAACGATGCCTCGCGGCCCTTTGCCCAGATGGTTTCGGCGGCTGCGCGCGGGATGATCCCGAGCTCGGCCAGCGCGTCGCAGGCATGAGCCTCGATCTCGAACCAGATGCGGAACCGGGTCGCGGGCTCCCAGATCGCGACCATGGCAGGGCGGGAATAACGCGGAATCATGCGGGCTCCGGACGACGCGACATTCTCTCCCATACCTGGGGAGGGGGACCTGCGCCAGCGCGCCGGGTGAGGCGCGAGGTGCGGTGCTCGCCGATGAAGCCCAGCCGATGTCGAAGCGGAATTTCCGGCCCCGAGACGGGAAGGAGGCCGATCTCGCCCCTACAAGGTTCGATACGACCGATCGAAATAAGCCAGAGCGGGCGCATTGCGGCCGCAGCGCACGGCCAAAACCTCGCCCAGAATGACGTCGTGGGTGGCGACGCGGCGCACATCCGTCAATCGGCAGTCGAAGCAGGCGAGGCTGGTGGCCAGCACCGGGGATCCCGTGCTCAGCCGTTCCCATCGGCCGCGCTCGAAACGCCGATGCGGCGGCAATTCGGTGAGCCCCGCGAAGGTGGCGGCGATCTCCTCGTCGCCTGCGCCGAGGGTATTGATGCAGAAAACGCCATTGGCGATCAATCGCGCGGCAGATTGGCTTTCGCCATTAAGACAGACCAGACCGGTGGGCGGCCGGTCGGACACCGAGGCCACGGCGCTTGCGGTCAGGCCGGCACGACCTTCGAGGCCGTCCGAAGTCACGATATGAACGGCGGTGACGACCCGTCGCATGGCGTCGCGGAAGACGGTGTCGTCGATCGATCCTTCTTCAAAGCCGTCGGTCGGCCGGTCGTGCAGCTCGAGATCGGCCCTGTATAGGCGGTCCATGGGATTCCCGAAGCCGGGCCGGCCAGATGCAGGCGACCCTCGCAATTATGGCGCAAACGGCAGGTCCTGGCCACCTGGAAGGTCGGCACGATGGGTAAGAAGAAAGGATTAACAATAACGAAAACGCCGCAATTCGGTCGAAACTGGGGCAACACCCCGTTGCTACAAGGCATGGGGCTTGCTAGCCTCCATTGAAATTTAGTGCTCTTAATCGCCGCACTTGAGCTCGTGGGGTAAACGCCGCGCATGGACGTTTTTCTGCAGTCTCTGATCAACGGGCTGACGCTCGGCTCGATCTATGGGCTGATCGCCATCGGCTACACGATGGTGTTCGGCATCATCGGCATGGTGAACTTCGCCCATGGCGACGTCTTCATGCTGTCGGCCTTCATCGCCCTGATCCTCTTTCTCGTGCTGACGCAGTTGCTCGGCATCACATCGATAGCGCTTGCCTTCGCGATCGTGCTGGTGGCCGCCATGGTGCTGACGTCGTTGTGGAACTGGGCGATCGAGCGGGTGGCGTATCGGCCCTTGCGCGGCTCTTTCCGCCTGGCGCCGCTGATCTCCGCCATCGGCATGTCGATCTTCCTGTCGAATATGGTGCAGGTGGTCCAAGGCCCGCGCAACAAGACCATCCCGCCGATGTTCAGCGACGTCATCAAACTGACCGAAGGCGGCTCCTTCAACGTCGTCCTGTCGTACAAGCAGATCCTGATCGTCGTCACGACCGCGGTGCTCCTGGTGGGTTTCTGGTACCTTGTGCAGAAGACCCCGCTCGGAAGGGCGCAGCGGGCCTGCGAGCAGGACAGGCGCATGGCGGCGCTGCTGGGCATCGACGTCGACCAAACGATCTCGCTCACTTTCGTGATCGGCGCGGCCCTCGCGGCGGTCGCCGGGGTGCTCTACCTCAGCTACTATGGCGTGATCTCCTTCGCCGACGGCTTCGTGCCCGGCGTCAAAGCCTTCACGGCGGCTGTGCTGGGCGGCATCGGTTCGCTCCCCGGCGCGGTGCTCGGAGGGCTGCTGATCGGCCTCATCGAAGTCTTGTGGTCGACCTACGTTTCGTCCGACTACAAGGACGTGGCGGCCTTCTCGATTCTGGCCATCACCCTGATTTTCATGCCCACCGGCCTGCTCGGCCGGCCCGAAATCGAGAAGGTGTGAGACCATGTTGATGGAAAGCACCAAGCCGCTCTCAACCCGGAAGGTCGCCCCGGCCTTCGACATTGCGGCCGCGATCAAGGATGCGGGATTTGCGGCGCTTGTCACGCTCGGCCTGTCGTTTCCGCTGCTGGCCCTCGACACCCATACCGACGTGTCGAACGCGCTCATCGTGGTGCCGCGCTGGACTTGGCCGATCGGCGCGACCCTCATCGTGTTCCTGGCACGGCTTCTGGGCTTGCTGCTGCATGCCCGCCCCAAGGCGGCGCGGCGACCGCAGGAATTACGCAAGGTCTCGGCGGCCGAAAAGTTCTTCATGACCAACGTGGCTCTGTTCGCCATTGCGGCGCTGATCGCCTTCCCGTTCGTCATGCTTGGCACACTTGGGCCACAGGGCTCGCTCAAGTGGATCAACAATTACGGTATCCAGATCCTGATCTACGTCATGCTGGGCTGGGGGTTGAACATCGTGGTCGGCCTCGCGGGCCTGCTCGACCTCGGATACGTGGCCTTCTACGCGGTCGGCGCCTATTCCTACGCGTTACTCTCCACCACCTACGGCCTGTCGTTCTGGATCTGCTTGCCGCTCGCCGGCATCCTGGCGGCATTCTGGGGCGTGATCCTCGGCTTTCCGGTGTTGCGGCTGAGGGGCGATTACCTGGCCATCGTGACGCTCGCCTTCGGCGAGATCGTCCGCATCGTCCTGATCAACTGGACGGATCTGACCAACGGCTATGCGGGCATCGCCTCCATTCCGCACATCACCTTCTTCGGCGTGCCGTTCACCGCCGACGATGACGGTTTCGCCCACCTGTTCGGAATCCAATATTCGCCCATCCACCGGACCGTCTTCCTGTTCTATCTCATCCTGGCGTTGGCGCTGCTGACCAACGTCGTGACGCTCCGGCTCCGGCGGTTGCCGGTCGGGCGCGCCTGGGAGGCTTTGCGCGAGGACGAGATCGCCTGCCGATCGCTCGGGATCAACACGGTCAACACCAAGCTGACGGCTTTTGCGCTCGGGGCGTTGTTCGGAGGATTCGCGGGCTCGTTCTTCGCGGTACGGCAGAGTTTCGTGAGCCCGGAAAGCTTCACCTTCATCGAATCGGCCACTATCCTGGCCATCGTGGTGTTGGGCGGCATGGGCTCGCAGATCGGCGTGGCGATTGCCGCGACGGTGCTGATCGGCGGCACCGAGATCCTGCGCGAGCTCGATTTTCTCAAAAGGATCTTTGGCGAGGGCTTCGACCCCGTGCAATACCGCATGCTGATCTTCGGCTTGGGCATGGTGGCCATGATGATCTGGAAGCCGCGCGGCATCATCGCGACCCGCCAACCCTCGATTTTCCTCAAGGAGCGCAAAACCATCTCCGGCGATCTCGTGAAGGAAGGGCACGGCTGATGCGCTGGGACACCGATCCGCTGCTCGTCATCGAGCACCTCTATATGCGCTTCGGCGGCCTTATAGCGGTGAACGACCTCTCAATGTCGGTCGGGCGCGGCGACATCACGGCACTGATAGGCCCAAACGGCGCCGGTAAAACCACGGTGTTCAATTGCGTAACCGGTTTCTACAAGCCGACCGAGGGCCGGCTTGCCCTGGCCCGCAAGGGAGTGGCGGCGCCGAACGACGTCAAGACGCTGACGTGCTCGGGTGCCCGTCACGGTCTTGGCGATCAGCGAGACCTGTTCCTGCTCGAGCGTATGCCCGACCATGAGATTGCCCGGAGCGCCAAGGTGGCGCGCACATTTCAGAACATCCGCCTCTTCACCGGCATGACGGTGCTCGAGAACCTCCTCGTGGCACAGCACAACCCCCTGATGCTCGCCTCCGGCATGACCTTCCTCGGCGTGCTCGGCATCGGCGGCTACAAAGCCAGGGAACGGCAGGCGGTGGAGAAAGCCCAGTTTTGGCTCGAGTCCATCGGCCTCGTCGAACGCGCCGACGATCCTGCGGGCGACCTCCCCTACGGCGACCAGCGTCGGCTCGAGATCGCCCGAGCCATGTGCACCGACCCGGTTCTGCTCTGCCTCGATGAGCCGGCCGCGGGGCTCAATCCTCGCGAGTCGCAGCTCCTCAACAATCTCCTGCGCCTGATCCGCGAGGATCACGGCACGTCGGTCCTGCTGATCGAGCACGACATGTCGGTAGTGATGGCGATCTCCGATCATGTCGTGGTGCTCGACTACGGCATCAAGATCGCCGACGGTACGCCCGACCAGGTCCGCAACGACCAGAAGGTCATCGCGGCGTATCTGGGCGTCGGCGATGAGGAGGTCGCAGAGGTGGAAGCGGAGATCGGCGCATGAGCGTGTTGACCGAGCCCGTGCTCGAGCGGCGCCCCCCCACCTCGACCCCGCTGCTCAGCATTCGCGGGGTCAAGACCTTCTACGGCAAGATCATCGCGCTGAAGGGCGTCGATCTCGATGTCGGCGAGGGCGAGATCGTCACGATGATCGGCGCGAACGGCGCCGGAAAATCCACCCTGATGATGACGATCTTCGGCAATCCGCGGGCCCGCGAAGGGACCGTGTCCTTCGACGGGCGCGACATTACCCAGCTGCCGACGCATCAAATCGCACGACTGTCCATCGCGCAATCGCCCGAAGGGCGACGCATCTTCCCGCGCATGACCGTCTACGAAAACCTGCAGATGGGCGCGGCGATCAACAATTTCGCCTATTTCGCCCAGGACCTCGAACGCGTCTTCGCCATGTTCCCGCGCCTCAAGGAGCGGATCGCGCAACGCGGCGGGACGCTGTCGGGCGGCGAACAGCAAATGCTCGCCATCGCCCGCGCCTTGATGAGCCGTCCGCGTCTGCTGCTGCTCGACGAACCGTCGCTCGGGCTGGCGCCGCTCGTGGTGAAACAGATCTTCGACGTGATCCGCGAGCTCAACAAGATGGAAGGCCTCACCGTGTTCCTTGTGGAACAGAACGCCTTTCACGCTCTCAAGCTCGCTGACCGAGCCTATGTCATGGTCAATGGACTGATCACCATGTCGGGCACCGGCCGCGAACTGTTGAGCAAGCCCGAGGTGCGGGCCGCCTATCTCGAGGGAGGTCACGGGTGATGGGCGGCCT
>JBBPYT010000052.1:0-8552 GCA_038199665.1 Hyphomicrobiales bacterium | reverse complement strand
CCAGGATGTGGCCGCATTCGATCCGGCGACCGTCGCCCAGAACCACGTGATGGGGTCCATCCAGCCGCACCCGCGTCTCGACGATCGTGGCGCCGGACTGCTCGAGGTTGCTGCGGTAGATCGAGGACAGACGCGTGATCTCGACCTCCTTGGCGGTCACGAGATCCTTCCAGTCGAATCGACTGGCGCCGACGGTCCAACCGTAGCCGGCCGCGTCCACGAAATCGTCGGCGAAACGGCTCGCATAAACATAAAGCTTCTTCGGCACGCAGCCTCGAAGCACGCAGGTGCCGCCGATCCGGTGATCCTCCGCGATCATGACCTTCGCGTTGTGGCTCGCGGCAATCCGCGCGGCCCGCACGCCGCCCGAACCGGCACCGATCACGAAGAAATCGACCGAGTCACGCGCCATCGGAGGACTCGCGCAACGCTGCCGGGCTCATCAGAACGGATGCCCCTTCTTGATCATCTCCTGTCGAACCCGAGTCATCATGAAGGTCGAGATCTGCTGGGTCCAGGCCTGCATGGCGACAACAAGCTCGTCGAGCATGGCGGGCTGGCTTTCCACATACTTCTTGCCCACCGGGCTGTTGAAGAACTCCGCCGTCTGCCTGAGCTCCTCCTCACTCATCCGACGCGCGTAGACGTGGGCCGCGATGTCGATCATCTCGTCCGTCTTCTTGTCGAACTCGGGCTGCAGCTGCTTCAGCACCTCAGCCAGATCCTTGGCCATTTCGGGACGCGTCCGCGTCAGGACAGGGCCGATCTGTTCCATCAATTGCGGAACCATGGGTGTGAACGAGCGTGCCATGCCGGACGACATGACGACGTCGCGGGCGGCAGCCAGTTGAGACGCGGGGGGTTCCGGGGTCGGGACGTTTGGAACCGGTGCCGAAGCCGCTGGGGGGGCGGGCGTCGCCGGGGCTTGCTGGGCATCAGCGGTGGCCTGGAACCCCAGGGCGAGCACCAGCGCTGCCACGACGCCGTGACGAATCTTGACCATACTGTGATCCCTATGCGATTGGGCTGAAAACCTGCCGGTCGATGATCCGCGTTCCGCCTCCGTGGTCGGTGACGATGGCCTGGGCATAGCCGATGAACAGTCCGTGCTCGACGACACCCGGAACGTCGTTCAGCCGTCGGGCCAGAGTTTCCGGATCCTGGATGCGACCGAACCGGCAATCCAGGATGTAATGGCCGCCATCCGTGACGAAGGGTCCCCCGGACGGCAACCGGCGAAGAGCGATCGGCCCCCGCGCGTCGGCGGTCTCGGCCGCGCGCTCGACGAGCCTTTTCGTGGCCGCCAGACCGAAAGGATTGACCTCGACCGGCAAGGGAAACCGGCCGAGCTGTTCGACTTCCTTGGCCGCGTCGGCGATGACGACCATGGCCTTGGAGGCTGCGGCAACGATCTTCTCGCGCAGTAACGCGCCGCCGCCGCCTTTGATCAACCGCAAGCTGGTGTCGAATTCGTCGGCTCCATCGATCGTAAGGTCGAGTTCGGGCGCGTCATCCAACGTCGTCAGGTCGATCGAGAGAGCTTCGGCCTGGATGCGGGTTCGCTCCGAGGTCGGAACACAGGTGACCCTGAGCCCACGTCTCACGCGCTCGGCCAGCAGGTCCACGAATATGGTTGCAGTCGTTCCGCTTCCCAGTCCCAGCAGCATACCGTCCTGCACGAAGTCGAGCGCACGGTCGGCGACCCGGCGCTTCGGTGAATCGTGCTCAATCTCGGCCATGCGTGCGCATCGTTTTAGTGTGGATCGGCGGCCCGGGACGAAGGCGCGCGCGCGACACGGAGAACTATCGACTCCATCCTCAAAAGGCAAATTCGCGCCGCCCGGCGCCAGCCCGCGGCAGCCTCGCCCGACGACACCTCGAACGGAAGGAGTTCCGGGCCAAAGCATGATGAATAAAGCCTTGATCCCGGCTTCACCTGCCGTTCAGCTACGCCGAACTATTGAATTGCTGTCTTCGACTTCAAGATTTAATTTTGCCTACGGCGGATAACCGCTGTCATGCATCATGAATAAGGAGCTTTCCATGTCCGCAATAAAGAATATCGTTGCGGCGGGGCTCGCCGCCCTGACCCTCGGAACCGCTACGATCTCGACCGCCACCCCGGCGGCTGCCTGGTATCGGTATGGCTGGGGAGCGCCGGTGGCGGCCGGTGTGATCGGCGGGCTGGCCGCAGGAGCGATTATCGCCGGCGCAACACGTCCCTATGGTTACGGGCCCGCTTACGCCTACGGCCCTAGCCCGGGTCCCTACCCCTGCGTCCGCCGCCGCGCCGTCTATGACGCCTACGGCAATTTCGCAGGATACCGCCCCGTCCGCGTTTGCTGATCTGACACGGTCGCCGAGCTTGGCAATGTCGTAGGTTCTCCTCGGCAACGCTGGCAAGACCCTCCGGTTCGCGCCCCGCCGGAGGGTCTTCGCGCGACTGCATCACGGAACGATGAAGGCATTATTTGGCCGGCGGCGTGCACACGACGGCATCGTTGAGCACGTAGCAGATCGACATCGTGCCAGTACGGACGTCGACCCTGAACACCCCCCCTTCCCGATCATGCCGGGACGCGATCAACGCATATTCGCTTTGCGACTGCGGGCCTCCGCCCTCGCCCGGCGGATAGCATAGGGTGACACCGATCGTGCCTTCGGAAAGGCCGTATTGGCAGGCCCCCATTTCGCCCGTCGCCTTGTCGAGGCGGTAGACCCGGTTCAAATCGGTTTCCGGAGCAGCCAGAAACTCGTAGCTCGCCGCATGGGCACCCATCGTCCAGGCGCACAGCGCCAAAGCTCCGAGCCAGGCATGCGTTGCCGCATTGCGCATTCTTTCGATCTCCGGCGCCCCGAATCAGGCAGGGACTATCATATAGTCTCCACCCTGTTTCAATTCGCTGCCATGGCACCTGCCGATGCGCCGGTCGGTGCCGTCCACTTCACAGGATTGCTTGATGACCTTGCTGCCCATGGTTGTGTTCGACCTCGACGGTACGCTGGCCGACACGGCGGGCGATCTCATGGGCGCCTTGAACGCGGTGCTGGCGCTGGACGATATCGCACCCCTCCCGTTGGACCAGGCCAGAGTTCTGCTCGGTTCCGGTGGCCGCGCGCTGATCGAGCGCGGCTACGCCGCTGCGGGCCGGTCCGTCACGAAGCCCCGCTTGGAAGAACTCTTTCGCGTCTTCATCGCGCATTACGAAGCCCATATCGCCGACCACAGTGCGCTGTTTCCCGGGGCGCTCGTCGCGATGGAGCACTTGCGGCAGAAAGGATTCGGCCTGGCGGTCTGCACCAACAAGCTCGAACACGCCTCAAGGCAGCTCCTGAATGCGCTTGGCGTCGACCGAATGTTTCGAGCGATTTGCGGCCAAGATACGTTCGCCTTTTCCAAGCCCGATCCGCGAGCCCTGACGATGACGATCGAGCGCGCCGGCGGAGATGCCGAACGGTCCATCATGGTCGGTGATTCGGTCACCGATATCGCCACCGCCAAAGCGGCAGGCGTGAAGGTCGTCGCCGTGGATTTCGGCTACACGGACACGCCGGTGACCGAACTCGATCCCGACCGGGTGATCAGCCATTTCGACGATCTCGGCGCAGCCGTCGCCGAACTGCTGGGCAACTGCGACCATCGCCCGGGCAAGGTAATTGCTGATTTCAAAGCCGATCGCATCGCGTATCGGCCCGAGCCTCGAAGCATTCCGGCTGGTGGGCGCGACAGGGATTGAACCTGTGACCCCTCCCGTGTGAAGGGAGTGCTCTCCCGCTGAGCTACGCGCCCGCAACTTGCGAATTTGGTGGCCTTACGCGGCACCTCGATCGAAGTCAAGGCGCCGTGTTGTTCAAAGGTCGAGTGCAACCCCCAGGAGTGTTACCCTCGCGCAACGCTTGGCTTGATCATGCGCTCGAACCCATCAATCTGGACCCGAGCAGGTTGCGGTGTGGCGGCACGGTGGCAAAATGGTAACGCAACGGTGATCCATAAGCCGTGGTCCCGTCGTGAACGGGCATTTCCAATCCTGCAAGAGGCACGTCGATGCGTCGTGACGCTATCGCCCTGACCGGCGCCTTGGGGTTTGCGCTTGCCGCAACCGCCACCAATACTTCGGCCCGGGCATTCGAGGGCATGTTTTTCGTCGAACAACACGCAGCCTATTTCGAGCACAAAGGCGCCAACAGAGGCGCCGAGACGGCGGCTGTTCCGGCCCCCGAACCGACATCGGGCCAGGTCGTCGCGCAACCCATCTCCGCCCCCGCTGATCCGATGTACGGCCACGGCCGCGCGGTCTATGGCGGCCAGCCCGACGACGGTCGGCCCCTCGCCTCGGCTGTCCCCCGCGAGATCGTGGCCTACGAGGGGACTTACTCGCCCGGGACGATCGTGATCTCGACCGAGGAGCGTCGCCTGTATTATGTTCTGCCTGGCCGTGAGGCGATCAGATACGGCGTCGGCGTCGGCCGTCCCGGCTTTGAGTGGTCCGGCTCCAAGACGGTGGTGATGAAAAAGGAATGGCCGGATTGGACGCCGCCGCCTGAAATGATCAAGCGCCGCCCTGACCTGCCGAAACACATGGAAGGCGGAATCGAAAACCCGCTCGGGGCGCGTGCCATGTATCTCGGGGGTACGATGTATCGGATCCACGGCTCGAACGAGCCCGATTCGATCGGGCAGGCGGTATCTTCGGGATGCATCCGCATGACCAACGAGGATGTCGTCGATCTCTACGATCGCGTGAAGATCGGCACGCGCGCGGTCGTCTTGCGCTAACCGCGGACCGCTGATCCAAACATTCCGCAAGCCGGGCCCGTCCCGGCTTTTTCTTCGACACGCTTGGCGCGTGCCGAGCCCGGGCGGAGAACCGGGCGATCCTTGATCGGCCGGCGTCAAAGGCTGGGAATGTCCCGCGACAGATTTTTACGGGCAAGCTCCGCCAGATAGGCCGCCCATTTTGCGTCGAACTGCGTCCCGAGCTCGTGAAGATAGTTCCAGGTGTAGAGTCCGGTATCGTGACCGTCGTCGAATACCAGTCTCGCGGCATAGTGACCGACCGGCTGCACCGCGCGGATCGCAACGTTGCGCTTTCCGCCAACCGTCCTGCGCTCGGCAGCGGAATGACCCTGCACTTCCGCGCTTGGGCTCGTCACCCGGAGATATTCCGCCGTCAACTCGAACGTGGCATCCTCGAACGCCACGGCCAGAAGACGTCCGCCTTGTTTCAGGCGCAACTCGGTCGGCCAATGCTCGGCGGCCATGCTTCCATTTCTCCTGCGGGAACCGCGGCAAAGCAGGATGTTGATTGCCACCCGCAATCCCGCTCTTGTACAATGCCGGGAGATCAGGGAGGGTGAACGTGGAAAATCGGCTGGAATCAAGGCCACCTCGCGGGGGCCTGACGCCTTGGCACCTGCTGCTGCTGATCCCCTACCCCGCCGTCCTCTGGGTGCCGTTCTACAACTCCATCGACCCGGTAATCTTCGGCTTCCCCTTCTTCTACGCTTACCAAATGATTTGGGTGGTCATTACGGCTGCTCTGACCGCATTCGTTTACGTCAAGACCCGCTGACCAGCCACCCCGCCGTTCAATTCTTTTCAGCAGCGACGAGAAGAGCCATGCCTGTCAACTGGGTCGCCCTGACGGTCTTCGTTCTTTGCTTCGGCGGGGTCACCATACTCGGGTTCGCCTCCGCCCATTGGCGTCGCGGCGATCTAGGCCTCTTGCACGAATGGGGCCTCGGGGGCGGAACGTTCGGCACCCTGGTCACCTGGTTCCTGATCGGCGGCGACATCTACACCGCATATACGTTCATCGCCTTGCCGGCGCTTGCCTTCGGGGCGGGCGCTATCGCGTTCTTTGCCGTGCCGTACACGACGATCATTTATCCGATGACGTTCGTGGTCTTTCCGCGGCTCTGGTCGGTGTGCCGCCGCCACGGTTACATCACTGCGGCCGATTTCGTCCGTGGCCGCTACGGCAACCGCTGGCTTGCCCTCGCAGTGGCCGTGACGGGGCTGGCCGCAACGATGCCCTATATCGCGCTGCAACTGGTCGGTCTCGAGGTGGTGATCGCCGGTCTCGGCGTGAATACGACGGGTCTGATCGGCGACCTGCCCCTGGTCATCGCCTTCGTGATCCTTGCAGCCTTCACCTATACGTCGGGTTTGCGGGCGCCTGCGGCCATAGCGATCGTCAAGGATCTGATGATCTATGCCACCATCTTCGCGGCCGTTGGCGTCATCTATGCCAAATTCGGCGGCTTCGCGGCGGTGTTTGCCAAAGTCCCGCCAGAGAATCTGCTGCTCAAGCCGCCTCCGGCCGGATCGACGGGGTCCTACAGCTTCTATGCGACGCTGGCCTTCGGTTCCGCCGCGGCACTGTTCATGTATCCCCACGCCATCACGGCCGTCTTGAGTTCATCGGGCCGCGACGTGATCCGCCGCAACTCCGCATTGCTCCCCGCTTATTCGCTGGTGCTGGCCATCCTCACGCTTCTGGGATTCATGGCGATCGCGGCCGGCGTGAAAGGGATGCCCGAATACGCGCCCATGTTCGAGCGCTACAAGAACAGCTTTGCGGTGCCGGCGCTGTTCCTGCACATCTTCCCACCCTGGTTTACCGGCTTCTCCTTTGCCGCCATAGGCATCGGCGCGCTCGTTCCGGCCGCCATCATGTCGATTGCCGCCGCCAATTTGTGGACCCGCAACATCCACCTCGAATTCATCAACCCGCGAGCCAGTGCGGCGCAGGAAGCGCAGATGGCCAAGGTGGTGTCGCTGATCGTCAAGATCGGCGCGCTCTATTTCATCCTGGGAGTAAACTCGGATTTCGTCATCGTGCTGCAACTGCTGGGCGGAATCTGGATGATTCAGACCCTCCCGGCGGTGCTGGTCGGCCTTTACACGCGTTGGCTGAACTCATGGGCCTTGCTGATCGGCTGGGCGACCGGCATGGTGCTCGGGACCGCGGCGGTAGCGCAAGCCGGGTTCAAATTGACGCCGTATGTGCTGAACATTGCCGGCATCTCGGTCCCGGTCTACGCGGCGATCTGGGCGCTGATCGCCAACATCGTCGTCACCGTGGTCTTGACGCTGATCTTCAACATGGTCGCACGGCCCGAGCGACGGGACGCCACGATCGCGGCGGATTACGCATGACTACCGCAACGACCCGCTTCATCCTATATTGAGGTCATGCTTTCCCTGAGCCCGAACGGCTTCACGGCCGCCGCATCCGCGCCCTTGATCGACCCTTTCGGTCGAGCCATCACCTATCTGCGCGTTTCGGTGACGGATCGCTGCGACTTTCGTTGCGTCTACTGCATGTCGGAAACCATGCAGTTCCTGCCCAAGCGGGACCTTCTGACGTTGGAAGAGTTGGATCGGCTGTGTACGGCCTTCATCGGGCGCGGCACCCGCAAACTTCGGCTGACCGGGGGCGAGCCCTTGGTGCGGCGGGACATCATGGGACTGTTTCGAAGCCTTTCCCGCCATCTCGGGTCGGGTGCTCTGGACGAGCTGACCTTGACGACGAACGGCTCGCAACTGGCCCGTTTCGCCGATGAACTGGCGGGATGCGGTGTGCGGCGCTTGAACGTTTCCCTGGATACGCTCGACCCGGCGAAGTTCGGCGTCATCACGCGTTGGGGCGATTTCGGCAAAGTCTTGGGCGGAATCGCCGCGGCGCAGAAGGCCGGCTTACGGGTCAAGATCAACGCAGTTGCGCTGAAGGGCGTGAACGAGGACGAACTTGCCGATATGGTGGCCTGGTCGCATGAGCGCGATATGGACATCACCTTCATCGAGGTCATGCCGCTTGGCGAGGAAGGGGGAGATCGGTCGGATCAATATCTCTCGCTCGCGGAAGTGCGGGACCGTTTGGGCGAGCGTTATAATCTGCAGCCCCTGGCAATGTCGACCGGAGGACCGGCGCGCTATGCCCGTGTCGCCGAAACGGGCGGTCGCGTGGGCTTCATCACTCCCCTGACCCATAACTTCTGCGAAAGCTGCAATCGCGTCCGGGTCACCTGCACGGGCACGCTGTACATGTGCCTCGGCCAGAACGATGCCGCAGACCTGCGAGCCGCCTTGCGCTCCTCCGAGGGACCGGAGGCGCTTGACGCGGCCATCGCCGAAGCGATCAGCCGCAAGCCCAAGGGTCATGACTTCGTCACCGACCGACTGACCGCCAAGCCTCGCGTCAACCGCATGATGAGCGTGACCGGCGGCTGACTTCTGCAATCCGTTGGAAGCCGCTATTTCTGCGGAAAGGCCGGATTGGCGTCGATTTCTCCGGATTTTTTGGGATGATCTTCCACAGGTTGAAGGTTTTCTTGGTCCAGCCGTGAGCATTGAACCGCGGCGAGTTCTGGATGGCAGAATTGGTGACGTAGAGGGTTGCATTCGGTCCTTCGGAGAAAGTGTCGGGCCAGACAAGGCGGGGATCCTTGACCAGAAGGCTTCTCGCCGTGCCGCCCGGGCTCTGCGTTTCGATCGCGTTATCCTGTTTGGCGGTGAAGTAGAGCTTGCATGTGAGCCCCAAAAACGT
>JBBPYT010000051.1:0-3363 GCA_038199665.1 Hyphomicrobiales bacterium | reverse complement strand
GATGCCGCGCGCATCCTGTTCGCTGGGTGCAGCGGCGAGCTGCAACGCGAAAGCACCAGTCGAACCGGTTGCGGCATCCGGGGCTGGCGCGTTCGCGACTTCGATCGGCTTGGACTTGCTCTGCGCATTGGCACCGGGCGAAGCAGCCTGTTTCGGTTTTGACGGAGTGTTCGCCACGTCCGAAGCGCTGGCGGATGCGAGGTCGGCGATCGAGGTCGGCGGAGCCTTCGGGGTCGTAGCCGTTCGAGTGCTGGCCTTGGGTGTAGAGGGTCGGGGCGCAGCGGAGGCAGCGCTGGAGCTCTCGGTCTCCGACCCCGAAGACCCCATGGCGAGCCGGGGCAAGGCGGGACGAGCGGGAGCTGGGATGCTGCCGGTCGTGGACACTGCCGCGCTGGGCGCCGTGGGCATCATCGTGCCGTCGGGCCTGACCAGGAAGGTCTTGACCTTCTTGGGCTCGGGGAACGGGCTCGCCGATCCGGTCGTAATGGCATCAGGGGCGGTCTGAGTCTCCGGCGAGGCCGCGGCCTTGGGCAATTGTGTCAGATCGATCGGCTGTTCCTGGCTGTTCATCACTCTGGCGGGGCCGCCGCTCGACGCACCATTTTTGCTGAGAAGCGCAGAATCCGCATCCTCGGGCGTCGCGTCAGGTGAGGCATCCGCCAGCTTGATCTTGTTTGGACCCGCAGCCGCCATGATGGTCGGGGCGGATCTCGCCTGCGCCGCGGGACCGATTCCGGAGCGTGCCAGGAAGGTCGCCGCAAGGCCCCCGCCGGTCAGGACCAAGACCGCTGCGAGCACGACCAAAGGGCGTCGCGGCGCTCGCATTGAGGAGGCTGTTTCGTCTGCCTGATCCTCAACCGCGTAACCGTGCCGCACGGCGGGATCACCTCGCTCCGCCCAAAGATCGGGCGTGAGCGGCGGAGCGGCGTAGTCCTGCGGATCGTGCCGTCCGTCGACCAACGGCGCGCTGTCGTAGGCGGCGTATTCCTGATTCGGCTGGTAGTCGTTTTCGTGCGAACCGGACCCGAGATCTTGCTCGTGTGCTGTCTCGGACCAATCACCATGGTCGTGAGACGAGGGGCGCAGTTTAAGATCGTGCTCGGGGGCATGCTGCAAACCGTCATGGCCGTAGGCATGCGGTGTCTCGCTCGCAACCTCTTCGGCGCCCTGCTCGGCAAATCGCGAATAGCTCGAGTTGGGCCTCTGCGGTTGCGGCTTGGCGCTCCCGGACGGTCGGAACGTCGTGCGGAATGGGTCGTCCTGGCCGACAAGCCGCGCCAATTCGGCCAGCGGATCCTCGGCAGCGGAATCGACAGCCGCCGGCCTATTGAGGTGGGGCTCGAACCGGACGTCGGGCCGACGCGATCTTGCGGCTTCACTCATTCGACACCTCGTCTCACAGTCGGCGAAGCTTTACGTTGCAGCCGTGGCCGTTCCTTGACGGCACAGGACACCGGCGTCGCACCATCCCGAATATCCATCGCTTCGAGACTTAGCGAACTGACCGGCAACGAGGAAGCTCTCACCGCATCTCTTCAGGGGCGTTTACGCCAAGAATTCCGAGGCCGGATTTGATCACGATGGTCGAAGCCGTAACCAACGCTAGCCTCGCGTAAGTTAAATCTCGCTCTTTCTCATTAACAAAGCGTAATTGTGGCTGATCTTTGCCTCTGTTCCACTGCGAGTGGAAAGCGCTCGCAAGTTCGTAAAGGTAAAACGCCAAGCGATGCGGCTCATGCGCCGCGGCGGCGGCTTCGACCAGCCGAGGGTATTGCGCGACGAGCTGCAGCAGAGCCCTTTCGCCATCGTCATCGAGCAGGGCTAGATCCGCATCAGCCAGATGCGATGGCTCGAGACTCCTATCGGGATGAGCCGCTTTGCCGAGCCGCAGCACCGAGCGTGCCCTCGCGTGGGCATATTGCACGTAGAAGACCGGGTTGTCCTTCGACTGTTCGATCACCTTGGCCAGATCGAATTCAAGCGGCGCATCGTTCTTGCGGAACAGCATCATGAAGCGTACCGCATCTGCCCCGACCTCGTCGACCACCTCACGAAGCGTGACGAAGTCCCCTGCCCGTTTGGACATTTTCACGGGCTCGCCGTTGCGCATCAGCTTAACGAGCTGGCAAAGCTTGACGTCGAGAGTGGCTCGGCGCTCGCTCAATGCTGCGACCGCCGCCTGCATGCGCTTGACGTAGCCGCCATGGTCGGCCCCCCAGACATCGATCATGGAAGCAAAGCCTCGGTCGATCTTGCTTTTGTGATAGGCGATGTCGGAAGCAAAATAGGTGTAGGTTCCGTTCGACTTTACGAGAGCTCGGTCGACATCGTCGCCGTAAGCGGTCGAGCGGAACAGGATCTGCTCGCGGTCTTCCCACTCTTCGCTCGATTGCCCTTTGGGTGCGGGTAGTCTCCCGGCATAGATCAGGTTTTTACGCCTCAGGGTCTCGATCGCCGCCGCGACCGCATCTTCGCCCCTGTCGGTCAGGGAAAGCTCCGAGAAGAAGACGTCGTGTTGGATCCCGAGCGTGGTGAGGTCGTCCCGGATCATCGTCAGCATGGCCTCGATGGCGGCACGGCGAACGATCGGAAACCAGGCTGCTTCCGGCAGGTCGCGCAAGCGGCCGGCGTGCAGCTTCGCCAGATCCATGCCGACGGCTTTGAGGTAGTCGCCCGGGTACAGGCCATCGGGCATCGGCCCGATGGTTTCTCCCAAGGCCTCGCTGTAGCGAAGGAAGGCGGAGCGGGCGAGGACGTCGACCTGCGCGCCTGCATCATTGATGTAATATTCGCGCGTCACCGGAAACCCGGCATAGGAGAGCAGATTGGCGAGCGCGTCGCCGAAGACTGCGCCCCGCCCGTGTCCGACATGCAAGGGCCCGGTCGGATTGGCGGAAACATATTCGACGTTGATAGCCTCGGCCGTGCCGGTTCGCCGTTCGCCGCTGCGACCGAAGAGAGCGCCATTCCGAAGCGCGGAACGCAGGACTCGCGCATAGACGGAAGGCTGCAGTACGATATTGATGAAGCCGGGTCCCGCCACTTCCGCGGTTGCGACGTCGGAGTCGTTCGCAAGCTCGGCGGAGATCGCCACCGCGAAGGCACGCGGGTCGGTGTAGTGCGGCCGAGCTTCCTTGGCGAACACCATTGCGGCGTTGGCGGCGAGGTCGCCGTTGGCTGGATCGCGCGGCGGCTCCACGACAAACCGAGCGAGATCAATGTCGGCCGGCAGTCGTTCCCGTTCGATCATCCCTTGCAGGATGCTCGCGATCCGTCGATGAAACTCAGCGAAGATGTCCATGACTTTTTCTGTTCGGCATACACCGGCCGTCCGAGTCGCATGTCGCCCGCATCATCGCAAGT
>JBBPYT010000050.1:0-10592 GCA_038199665.1 Hyphomicrobiales bacterium | reverse complement strand
GGTGACGCCCGGGCTCACCGAGTCGGACGGCGTGAAGGCAAGTCCGCATAACGACAGCTTCGGCTTTGTGGAGATGCTCCAGGCCATCCCTGGCAAGGGGCAGCCGGAAGACATCGCCGGCGCCGTGGCCTTCCTGGCCTCCGATGACGCGCGCTTCATTACGGGCCAGACGCTGAACGTCGATGGCGGCATGGTGAGATGGTGAGGCGACCGCTTCGGGATCACTTCGAAGCGAGTGGGGTGGGTGTCATCGGCTTGACTGAGGCGATCGCGTCGATTTCGAACCTTCCGACGTCCAGTAGAGGAGCGCGATGAGCGGCAACGAGACCCCGATCGAGGAGGCGGAAGTCCAACCACCCCGGGCATAGGCCCAGCCGCCGAGGGCCGAGCCGATGGCTCCGCCCCCGAAGAACGTTGCGATGTAGATGCCATTGAGCCGGCTGCGGAATTCGGCGCCGAGCACGAAGATCTGGCGCTGGCCGAGTATGAGGTTCACCGAAACTCCGAGGTCGAGCAGAATGGCGGCCGCGACCAGAAGGACGAGCGCCATGCTCGACGTTGGAGCAACAAGACGGGTCAGCGGAAAGCATGCCGCGACGATCAGGATAGCGAGGCATGTCGCCATGCGGTGGCGTCCGCTGTCGGCAATGCGCCCGGCGATCGGCGCCGCGATGGCTCCCGCCGCGCCAGCGAGGGCGAAGAGCGCAATTCCGGCTTGCGACAGCCCGTAATCCGGCCCCGCGAGCAGCAGCGGCACGATGGTCCAGAACAGGCTGAAGGCGCCGAACAAGCAGGCTTGATAGAGGGCCCGGCGGCGCAGCGCCGGCGTCGTCAGCACCAAGCGGACCATCGATCTCAACAGGTCGAAATAGCGCACCTTCGGCGTGGGTTGGCGCGCCGGAAGGCTGCGTCCCAAAACTGCGGCAAGGAGCATCATCAGCAGCGCGGAGAGCGCGAAAACGGCGTGCCAGGAGAGCAGTTCGGTGATGAAACTGGCCGCGGGCCGGGCCAGCATGATGCCGAACATGAGCCCGCTCATGATCTTGCCGATGACTTGGCCGCGCACTGCCTCGGGCGCCAGATGGGTGGCATAGGGCACGATGATCTGGACCGCCACGGAACCGATGCCGATGCCCAGTGCCGAAAGCAGGAGAGGAAGCGGGCGGGTGGACATGGCGGCGCCAGCCAAGGCCAGAGCTGCGAGGCCCAACACGATCTGGATCAGCCGTCGATTCTCGAACATGTCGCCGAGCGGCACGATCAGCAGCAACCCTGCGCCGTATCCGATTTGCGTCAACGTCACAATGAAGCCCGCAGCCTCCACCGGCAAGCCGACGGCCGCGCTGATGGGTCCGACCAGCGGCTGGGCATAATAGACGTTTGCTGCGATCAGCCCGCAGGCGACAGCCAGCAGGCGTGTCGTCGAGGCGTGAACCGGCGGTTCTGACGCTCCGTCAACCCGTGTCGAGGGCTTCGGCGTCACTTCCGGCTTCCCGCTGAGAGCTTGCCTGATGCGCCTCCCGACAATCACTGCGGCGGGAATTTTCCGTGGACCATGGACGAAGCCAAAACCTCGCCATTCTTCCCCAATGCCTCGATCGTCCATACGTATCGGTGCCGCTCCGACCCCGGTGGGCACGGTCCGATGTACTGTATCGCGCCTCTCGGAACCGAGCCGCTCCCCGAAAACGGAACCGTCGAGCCGCCGTGCTCGAAGCCGGGAGCGTCCAGATCGTGCATGGCGAAACGGAGCGCAGTCGTACCCTTCGGCGCTCCTGAAATCGCAAAGGGCGGCGAGACGTTTGAACAAGTCGGAATCCCGCTCCAGCTGAAGCGAGCAGCAAAGGCCATGGCTGGGCTCGAGGCCAGCGCGGCGACAAAACCCAAGGCCAGTACGACAGCGATACGGAGCAAGACTTCAGCAGGGCGGGAGCTGGCGGACATGTTTGTTCCCCATTCACGCCAGCTAAGCTCAATGCGAGCCTCCCTGCAACCCGGGGAGAAACGGGTGGCGGGTCCATTGAACAAGCCATCGGTGCTCTCCCGGTGCAGCGAGCGATGCCGCCCTTTGGAATCCCGCAGGATTTCGCGTGTGCCGGCGGGAATGAGCGGGATGAAATCATGCTTTCGTGCACGCGGTCAAAGGCGAACGGAGCGAAATCATCGTCAAGGCGAAGCTATCGCTCGTGCCCTCCAGAGACGGTTGGCTTCTTTTGGCATTTCCGGCACGGATGCCGGCAAGGGGAGCAACGGAATGGATACAACGCTCAGGGTCAGCGCCATTGCCCCCGAGGGGCGGCAGGCGCACGAGCCCGAAGGGTACGTCTCGTCAAAGTCGGTCGGCGCTTCTCTCGGCCTTGCGCTGCGGCGATTCCAGTCTGACCTGCTCAGGGTTTGTCGGTGAAGCTGTAGCTTAGCGATTTTAACCTGCGCAGCGACCGTCCACCTTCTTGAACGCCGGTGGATCGCAAGGAGTCAGATCCTCCTCGCACATTTTCACGCAGCCAAGTTCTTCCGCGATACTGGGATCGTCAGTGTCCACATATCTCGAGATCTGACGATCGATCGTACGGCTCTCGATATATTCAGCGTGGGTCATCGTTGCCCAGGGCGCGGCGAAAACACAGACCGTCAGACAGAGTGCAATGCGTTTCATTGTCCTTCTCCTCGATGCGAAGACAGGAGAAAGACCACCTGATGCTCAACCTTATTCCCAGCGCTGATATTTATCTTTTGCGTCCTGCTTGCAGATCACCTGAAGCGTCTCTGAAGAGGTTCCGCGATCGGAAAGCGTCCGGTCACCGCGCCGGCGATTCGTAAATATCGGCGCCGCGCGGGAATAAATTCGCTCGAGCTCCGGTCTTCAGATCAGCGAGGCCAAACGGCAGCGCGTCTGGAACACTGGGAGCATTGCCGTGATCGGAAGCGACGAAAACGAACCCAACGCAGCCGGGGTGACGCGGCGACACGCGCTGGAGTGCATGATCTGGGCCGGAACTGGCGTCCTGTGGACGGTCAGCGGCGGTGTCCCGCGCTCGACCCTTCTCATCGGCGAAGCTGCGGCGGCCGAGGCTTCACAGGGTGGTCTCAGCTTCCTGCAGCTCAGCGACAGCCATGTCGGCTTCGACAAGCCGGCCAATCCCAATGCCCTGGGCACGCTCAAGGAGGCCATCGGCCTCGTCAATGCGCTGCCGAAAAAGCCCGCGTTCATGATCCATACCGGCGACATCAGCCATCTGTCGAAAGCCGGCCAATTCGATGATGCCGATCAGGTCATCGGCGGCGCGAAACTGAACGTGCACTACGTTCCCGGCGAACACGACATGATCGACGAGGGCAATGGCAAGCTCTATCTCGACCGCTACGGCAAGGGAACGAAGGGCGCCGGTTGGTATAGTTTCGATGCGGAGGGCGTGCACTTCATCGGTCTGGTCAATGTCGTCGATCTGAAGGCGGGCGGAATGGGCAATCTCGGTGCCGACCAACTGGCCTGGCTCGCCGAGGATCTTAAGGGCCGGACGGCTTCCACCCCGATCGTCGTTTTCGCCCACATCCCGCTTTGGGCACTCTACCCCACCTGGGGATGGGGTACTCAAGACGCCGAGCAGGTGCTGGCTCTGCTGCGGCCCTTCGGCTCGGTGACGGTGCTGAACGGCCACATCCACCAACTGGTGCAGAAAGTCGAAGGCAACGTCACCTTCCATACCGCCCGCTCGACCGCTTTTCCGCAGCCCGCACCGGGCGCGGCGGCGTCCCCCGGACCCATGATGGTTGCGGCCGACAAACTTCGCTCGATGCTGGGCGTCACGCAGGTTGCGATCAACCAAGGGTCGGAGCCTCTGGCGATCGTCGACCGATCGCTTGCCGGTGCCTGAGCCGCGTCCTCGATCTTTTTTGCCATCAACTCGAGAAGCAATATGAAACCCTTCAGAATGAACGGCGGCCCGATCGGCGGCCGGATGATCGGGCTCGGCGCTGCGCTCGGCCTCACCCTGTTGGCTGGGCTCGGCCCGGTGCGGGTCGAAGCGGCGGACAGCCCAACGATCAAGATCGAGAATTTCAGCTTCGTTCCCGACGATCTGACGGTTCCGGTCGGCACCACGGTCACGTGGGAGAACGGCGATGACATTCCCCATTCAGTGGTCCTCTCGGACAAGTCGTTCCGCTCGAAGCCGCTCGATACCCACGACAAGGCGACATTCACCTTCACCAAACCCGGCGAGATGCAATATTTTTGTGGCCTGCATCCGCATATGAAGGGCAAGATCACCGTCGTGCCGTGAGGATCTCCGATCGTGACGCCGCAGGAGGCGCAGAGGCGCTTTGCCGAAGTGGTGATGCCGCAGGCGGATCATGCTTTCCGCCTTGCGCAGTGGCTGACGCATAGCCGGCACGATGCGGAAGATGTCGTGCAGGACGCCTCCCTGCGCGCTTTCCGCTCCATCGGCGACTTCAACGGGTCGAGCCCCCGCGCCTGGTTCCTCACCATCGTGCGGCGCACCGCTTTCACCTGGATCGCAAAGAACCGGCCCAAGGACCTTGTCCTTTCGGACGACCTTGAAGGGGTGGAACGCGCCAATCCGGGTGCCGAACCGGCGTTCGGTGTCGAGCGGCCCGGGTCCCCGGAGGGAGCTTTGTTGGCCAGCCAGCAGGGCGAGCGCGTTGCGGCTGCGGTGAAAGCCCTGCCTTTGAGCTTTCGTGAGGCTCTGGTGCTGCGCGAGATGGAAAGCCTCAGCTATCGCGAGATCGCCGAAATCCTCGACTTGCCTCTCGGCACGGTGATGTCGCGATTGGCGCGAGCCAGGGCGATCCTAGTCGAGGTCTTGGCGGAGGAGAGACGATGAGCACGCCGCTCGAGGAGAACGACACCGAGCTTTTGCTGAATGCCTACGTCGACGGCGAACTCGACGCAGCTTCCGCCTTGGCGTTTGACAGGCGTCTTGCATCCGAGCCGGAGTTGGCAGCCGCGCAGGACAGGCTCGTCGCCCTGCGGAGCCTTCTGCGGGACAGCATTCCGCTCGAAGCGGCCCCGGATCGGTTGCGGCAGGCGATGGCGGCCCAGGCCGACGCGCCCTTAGGTGGTGTGAGCGGTCTGGGGCGCCGAGCGCGCCTTTTCGGCCGCGGTGCGCCTCAGTGGCCGGCCGACTGGCGTATGGCGGTGGCGGCCTGCCTGGTCGGCGCGTTGTTCGGCGCCGCCTTGACCACGCTCGTGCTGATGCCGCGCTCGCAGGCTCCCGAGATGGCGGAAGTGGTGGCCGACCATCTGCGCGCCGTCATGGCGCCGCAACCGTTCGACATTGCCTCGTCCGACCAGCACACGGTCAAGCCGTGGTTCACCGGGCGGCTGTCCTTCGCGCCTCAGGTCTTCGATCTCAGCGAGGCGGGCTTTCCCCTGGTCGGCGGGCGCGTCGACGTGCTTGGAGGCCAACCCGCCGCAACCTTGGTGTTCCGCCACGGCAAGCACCTGATCAGCCTCTTGGCCCAGCCTTCGGGGGCGGCGTCGCCGACGTCGAGCTATCGAGGCGTGCAGGATAGGGGCTTTCAGATCCGGGACTGGGTGACGAGCGGCATGCATTATTGGGCCGTATCGGACATCGCACCTGAGGAACTCTATGCTTTCGAGACGGCCGCTCGGGCGCAATTGGCCGGCGCCGGCTGAGGCAGCCTGCTCCCTCGCAGAGCAGTGCGGCGATGGGAACCCTCTCGGCCAGCGTGACGGCCTGCGGCGGCCGGTCAATTCGCGCGGGTTCGCTCGAGCCCTGCCGAAGCCCGCAACCGGCGCCACTCCGGCCGCTCGGCCGCCGTCGGTCGAATGACCGCTATTGGCGCGTTTTTGTCAGTCTCGATCCGGCGCGCCGAGGGGAAATAACATCCGGAAGGGACGGGCTTCCTCGACCACGCGGGCAAACGAGGGCCGTGATAGCAAGCGTGACCGGTAGGCGCGAACGCTCGGGAAGTTTTCGCCAATCCGATGAACCCAGTCTGCATAGAAGAGCGAGGGCGCCGCCGCGCAATCCGCCAAGCTGAACGCCCCGCCCGCCGCCCAGGTGCGGCCCGCAAGCACGGGCTCAAGCCAGCCATAGGCGAGGTCCAGAGCCCGGCGTGCCTCTTCCATCGCCTCCTGCCTGCGATCGCCCTCGGCGCGGAGGGCCTCAAAGACGGGCTTCTGCATCGCGCTCATGATGTCGTTGTCGAAGAAGCGGTCGAGAAAGCGCACCTCCAGTGCATCGGCGGCATTCTCGGGCAGCAGTTGGGTCGGTCCGCCATGCTTCAGGGCGAGATACTCGATGATGATGCTGGACTCGACCACCGTCCTTCCTTGATCGACCAGCACGGGAAAGCGCGCGAAGGGCCAGAGCCGCTTCAATTCCTCCATCGCTTCGGGATCCTGTGAACCCAGCACCCGGTAGGTGAAGGGCAGCGCATTCTCGTACAGCGCGATCAGCACCTTCTGGCAGTAGGAGGAGAACGGGTGGGCGTAGAGTGTCAGCGACATGAGCGCCCCGACCGATTGCGTGTTGCAAGTGGTTGCGCACTAGCACGACCGGTACTAAATCGCAAGCAGTCGTGGAGGGTTCGAGTGCCGAGGGCGCATCGGTCTGGTTGTCCAATCAACCTCACGCTGGAGATCCTGGGCGATCGTTGGAGCCTGATCGTGCTTCGCGACGTGATGTTCGGAGATCGCCGACGATATAGGGAACTCCTGACCCGCTCGGAGGAAGGGATCGCCTCCAACGTCTTGGCTGACCGGCTCAAGCGGCTGGTGGAGGAAGGCCTGCTGTCGCGGCGTGGCGATCCGACCCACAAGCAGAAAGCGATCTACAGCCTGACGGAGCCGTCGATCCAGCTTCTGCCGCTCCTCGCCCAGCTCGGCGCCTGGGGTAGACGCCACACACCGGTCTCTCATGAGCTGTCGGTTCGAGCGGAGCTGCTTGAGAATGGCGGCCCAGCAATGTGGGAGGCCTTCATGGATGAATTGCGCAGCATGCACGTGGGAACGCCGCGTCCGCCGCGTTCTGTCTTCGCGGAGCTGCAGGCAGCCTACGAGACAGCGGTCGCACGCCCATCCGGTTCACCCGACTTCGCCGACCGAAGACCGCTGACCAATGTCCGCTCCCGTCCCTGAGCCAAGGTCGCCTCCTGGCGCTGGCCGACGAAGGATGAGGTTGCGCAAGGAAAGGTGACGGTGTCGCAAGATGAGCGATCCTGACGAGCTCCTGAACCAAGGAGCTTGGCATGAGCGTCGAGCTTTCAGAAGCTCCCGGCCCTGGCCGACGAAGTAGCTGCAGTAGTAGTGGGCGTCGGTGTCGCTCATTCGCCGACCTTAGTAGGGCGCCCATGGATCCTACCGGCATGAACCGAAGGGCACCACTGGCCTCTCCAGGCGCAGCACGGGCCAGCGAAACTTTCCCGAGGTCGTATCATTGACAATAATCGACGGTACTTTGATCGAATCATAGGACGCTCGAAGCGCTGCCCTTGGCGCATGGAAGGCCTCACATGACCTGCTTAAACAGCATGATTTTTCTCACCGCGTCCAGTTTGCTTGGCGCTGTCGGTTTGTTCAGTCCATCTCTCACGCCGGTTTAGGCATTGTGACTTCTAAAAGCAGGGTGACGAAACCTGAAAGGGATAATAGTTTGAACATTACTGCCCTGGAAACTGTCTGGGCTCCGCGGGCCCTGAGCGTCCTACGCATCATGGCGGCGCTGCTTTTCATGGAGCACGGGACTCAGAAACTGCTCGGCTTCCCGCCTTCCACAAACCCCGGCCCCGCTCTGTTGTCGCTCCTTGGCCTTGAGGGTGTAATCGAGCTTCTCGGAGGCATCCTGCTCCTGCTCGGCTTGTTCACCCGCCCGGTCGCGTTCATCCTCGCGGGTAACATGGCGGTCGCATATTTCATGGCGCATGCTCCCAAAAGCTTCTTTCCTGCGCTCAACGCCGGCGATGCGGCTATTCTGTACTGCTTTGTGTTTTTGTACCTGGCAGTCGCTGGAGGTGGAGCATGGAGCTTGGATACCGGAAGGGTTGGGCGGATCTGGCCGCAATTGTGGAACGGGGAGCAACCGAGCCGGCGGCGTTAAACTGACTTGCGCCGGAAAGGCTCTACAGCCTGCTTGGGAGGCGCGATGACAATAAGTCTGTTTCGGCGATCACACGGCCTATGAGCCAGAAAGTCGCCCTTGGTCCTCGCAGGCCGGAGTGCCGCTTCCACGAGGTCCCGGCCGCGATGCTCTTGCGGAGCGAGGGAGTGCGGAGGCCGAGTTTCATTTCGGAGCCTCTTTGAGAAGCGCAAGCCCGACCCAACGCCGTATCTCCGTGGGGTCCAGTCGGTCCTTCCTGATCGGCGCAGGCACAATGTCCGGGTATGTCGAAATTTGGCCGTCGTCCTTAAAGAAGACGCGGCCAAGCTCGCGGCCGTTTTTCCAGAACACGAGCCCGTTGTCGGTCAGATTGACGATCTCACTGTCCCGGAGTCCAAGATGCCGCCTTCGAGTTCCCACAGAAGATGAAGCAGCTCGAGGGGCGTCGGGTGCAGCGGCGGCAACTGGCGTGGCTTTCCGCTTCCTAAGTCTGCCATCTACCTGCGAACCAGAGAAGATTTCCCCGAAGACTGTCCGACAAGAATCGAATTTCGCAAAGACAGCGTGGCGACCCAAGTTGTAACTAAAAAGGTTGCTCCCATGTCAACTAATGGTCCTTGGAATTCGACGCTTACGCCTAGTTCTGCCTGCGAACCTGCAACCACCCGCGATTTCACTTTTCGTCATCAAGCGGAAGTGACATGTTGAGGAGCTCCTCGACCCGACCTGCCCTTCAGTGGCCGGGATATCCTGGACGACGATTGCCGATGTGCCGATCTGGAGCTGGCCTAGGCGAGCATACCGCTCACCCCTAAAGAGCTAGCCCTGGTGTGCACCAGGTCCTGCAGCAGATCTAGCCTTTGTACAATTCGATAGCAGCCCGAGAACTCGTTGTAACACGACCACTTCGAATCGACATCTTTCGTCAACCTTGCTTCGCTATTGTTGGAGTTGTCGTAAGAAGGAGCACGCCCGAGATCGCTATGGCCGCTGACGCGCATACCCGGGAACAGGAGCGGCTCACGTCGCTCGACCGATATGATATCCTCGACACGCCGGAGGAGGAGGAATTCGATCGGATCACTCGGCTGGCACGACGAATCTTCAGCGTTCCCATGTCGACCGTCACCCTTATCGACGGGCATCGGCAATGGTTCAAGTCCCGACAGGGTGTTTTGGCCTGTGAGACACCAAGGGGACCAGCGCTTTGCAATGTTGCCATCCAGGAAGCGCACCCGCTTATCGTACCGGATACTCTTGAGGACGAGCGCTTCGAACAGAATCCATTTGTGGTGGGCGAGCCGCATATCCGGTTTTACGCGGGCGTGCCGCTTCGCACACCCGAGGGCCACAACATCGGCACCTTGTGCGCCATGGATACAAAGCCGCGCGTCTTCGGGCCCGACAAGGTTGAGGTTTTGTCGGATCTCGCTCGCATCGTGATGAGCGAACTTGAGCTGCGCACGCTCGCCACGACCGACGGGCTAACGGGCGCGCTCTCGCGGCGGGCCCTCAAAGAGGAAGCGGGCCGTGCCCTGGCTCTGGCTGTTCGGTACCGGCATGATCTGAGCTGTATCGTCTTCGACCTCGATCACTTCAAGGCCATCAACGACGCGGACGGCCATGCGGCCGGGGATCTCGTTCTGACCGCAAGCGTTGCCACGTGCCGGGAAAGGCTCCGGAAATCCGACCTCCTTGGCCGGCTCGGGGGCGAGGAATTCGCAATCCTGCTGCCCCATACGGGTCGGGCTGCGGCGATGCAGGTCGCCGAGAAGCTCCGCGAAGCCATTGTTCGGCAGCGCGTCCCAGGGCCTTCGGGCCTCATTGATGTGTCGGCGAGCTTCGGTGTGGCTGCTCTCGACCGGTCTGCCAGCGACATCGACGTGCTTCTGCAGCGGGCCGATGCAGCTCTTTATTCCGCAAAGGCAGAGGGTCGAAACAGGTGCAAAGAGTGGCAGCCGGTCGAGCAGGCCCAATCAGTAATCAAACGCCGCGTCTTCAAAGCCGGCCGGATCGCGTTCAACAGCGGGCGCTCCACCATCGACTGCACGGTGCGTAGCCTCTCCGATAAGGGGGCGAGCCTTGACGTTGTTAGTTCGGCAGGTGTGCCGGAGAATTTCAAGCTCAGAATCGAGTCGGACGACCTATCCCAGCTTTGCCGCATTGTGACCAAGAGAGATAAGCACCTGGAGGTGGAATTCGGGTAAGGACACCGAGACGTTCGATTGCCATCGGCTCGACCTTGGCTATTTCTGGTAGGGGCTGGAGTGACCAATCCAGTTGTCGTTCGTGTATTGAGATCACATTAACCAGCCAAGTCGGTAGCGGTGGGAGTGTGCGCAACCGATATCCCTCGCGATGGCTTTTCCTCTCGATGTGGGCCTCACCCCATCGCACGGCCTCCGTTCCTACCGGGGGCCGTGCTCATTTCATGGACCCTCGATTTAATCCTGTATCGTAATCTGCATAAATCCAAATTGTTTTATATAGATCTCGTTGTTCATAAAG
>JBBPYT010000049.1:0-14094 GCA_038199665.1 Hyphomicrobiales bacterium | reverse complement strand
GGGGTCGCGAAATACCGATAGGCCACGTCGATGGTGATGCCCTGCTCGCGCTCGGCCTCGAGCCCGTCGACCAGCAGCGCGAAATCGATGTCGTCGCCGACCGTGCCGTGCTTTTTCGAATCGCGTTCGAGCGCCGAGAGCTGGTCGTCGAAGATCGACTTCTGTTCGTAGAGCAGCCGGCCGATCAGGGTCGACTTTCCGTCGTCGACCGAGCCGCAAGTCAGGAAGCGCAGGGTGGGGCGCTGGGACGCTGCATCGTTGGCCATCAGAAGTAACCCTCGCGCTTCTTCTTTTCCATCGAACCTGACTCATCCGTGTCGATGAGCCGTCCCTGCCGCTCCGACGTGGTCGAAGACCGCATCTCGGCCAAGATCTCGTCGAGCGTCGCCGCTTCCGACGGCACCGCGCCGGTCAGCGGATAGCAGCCGAGCGTGCGGAAGCGCACCTGCCGCATTTCGGGGCTCTCGCCCGGGCGCAGGGGCAGGCGCTCGTCGTCCACCATGATCAGCGTGCCGCCACGCTCGACGACCGGCCGCGCCTTGGCGAAATAGAGCGGCACGACGGGGATCTCCTCCACCCGGACGTAGTTCCACACGTCGAGTTCGGTCCAGTTGGACAACGGGAACACGCGCATGGATTCCCCCTGTTTGAGGCGCGTGTTGTAAAGGTGCCAGAGTTCGGGCCGCTGGTTGCGCGGATCCCATGCGTGGCTTGCCGAGCGGTGGGAGAAGACCCGCTCCTTGGCGCGGCTCTTTTCCTCGTCGCGACGCGCTCCGCCGAAGGCCGCGTCAAAGCCGCCCGCCTCCAGCGCCTGGCGCAGACCTTCGGTCTTCATCACCTGCGTGTGGACCAAGGAGCCCGACGCCACCGGAGAGATGCCGCGCCGCACCCCGTCCTGATTGACGTGGACGATCAATTCCATGCCGGCGCGCCGGGCAGCTTCGTCCCGGAAGGCGATCATTTCGCGGAACTTCCAGGTCGTATCGACATGGAGCAGCGGGAACGGCGGCTTTGCCGGATGAAAAGCCTTCAGCGCCACGTGCAGCATGACGCTCGAATCCTTGCCGATCGAATAGAGCATTACCGGGCGGCGGAATTCGGCAGCCACCTCGCGCATGATATGGATCGCCTCGGATTCGAGGCGACGCAGGTGGGTGGACAGGTGTCCGGACATAAGGAACTCGTTTCAGGGACCAGCAAGAGGTGGGCTGATATATGGTCTATGGACGCACTTCAACATGATGCGGTTTGCGCGGCAGCGGCAGGCGCGACGCACTGCCGATCCGCGCACGACTGCCTCGCCTCATGAACAACCCGAGCGTTGAAGTCCTCGGAGCTGCGCTTGGCCTGGTCCTGGCCGCGGCGCTCGGCTCGGCGCTGATGATCGTGATCCTGCGGCCGCTTCTGGCCCGCTACGCTCTGGCCCGCCCCAATGCGCGCTCGGGCCATGCGGTGCCGACGCCGCAGGGCGGGGGCGTCGCGGTGCTCGGCGCTACCCTTCTGGCCGCCGTAGTCGGCGGCGGCCTGACGGCGCTTGCCGCGGCAACGTGGTTTCGGCTCGGGCTTGTCGCCGCCGGGGCGCTTCTCATGGCCCTCGTGGGCTTGATCGACGATCTGCGTCCCCTGCCGCCTTTGCCGCGGCTCGCGCTGCAGTTGCTGGCCGTGACGGTTGCGGTTGCGGCGCTGCCGGAAGGCGCCCGCGTGCTGCCGTTCCTGCCGCTGGCCATCGAGCGCACGCTGCTTGTCGTCGGCGGCGCCTGGTTCGTGAACCTCACCAACTTCATGGACGGCATGGACTTGATGACGGTCGTCGAAAGCGTGCCGATGACCGCCGCACTGGCCCTGTTCTGGCATTGGGGAATGCTGTCGACCCCGGCCGGCCTGATCGCCCTCGGGCTGTGCGGCGGGCTGATCGGATTTGCGCCGTTCAACGCGCCAGTGGCCAAACTCTTTCTTGGCGATGTGGGAAGCCTGCCGATCGGGCTGTTGATCGCCTTCTGCCTGTTGGATCTCGCCAGCCACGGCGGCCTCGCGGCAGCGATCCTGCTGCCGCTCTACTACATCGCCGACAGCGGCATTACGCTGTTGTGGCGGCTCCGGCGCGGCGACCGCGTTTGGGAGGCGCACCGCCAGCATTTCTACCAGGTCGCGGTGGCGCGGGGGCTCTCGGTGCGCGACGTGCTGGTGCGTGTCTTGGCGGTCAATCTGGCGTTGGCTCTGTTCGCGGCGGCGAGCCTTCTGCAGGGCACGGCCGCGGTGGAGGTGCTCGACCTCGGCTTGGGAGCTTTCGTGGTGTACAGGCTGCTTCGCGACCTCGGACGCGGGCGGCCCGGTACGTCTCTTTGAGTCTCCTGCCAGCTTGCCTAGCCGGCCCTGGGCAGCCACGGAAGCGTGACGTCGAGAGTCTGCAGAATCAGCACGACGTTCAGCACCAGGACAGCCGCCGCACAGGCGATAGCGGCCGCATCGACGAGGGGCGTGTTGGCGAAACGGCCCATGATGTCGCGCCGTCGCGTGAACAGGACAAGCGCCACCATGGGAATCGGCAGAACGAAGCTCAGCACCACTTGGCTGACCACCAGCGCGTTGGTCGCATCGACGCCCAGGCCGACGACGATAAAGGCCGGCAGCATGGTCACCAGCCGACGAAGCCAGAGCGGGATGCGGAAGCCGACGAAGCCTTGCATGATCATCTGCCCCGCCATGGTGCCGACGGCCGAACTCGAAAGGCCGGAGGCGAGCAGCGACACGAGGAAGACCGAGGCGGCTCCCGCGCCGAGCAGCGGCGTCAGCGTCCGGTAGGCCGTTTCGATTTCGGCCACATCGCTGTGCCCGAGATGGAAGGCCGCCGCCGCCGTCATGACCATGGCGATATTGACGAGGCCGGCCATGCTCAAAGCGATGCCGACCTCACGGTTGGAATAGCGCAGGAGCGCTGTCCGCTCGCGGTCGTCGCGGGCCGGAGCGCGGTTCTGGGTCAGTCCCGAATGCAGGTAGAGTGCGTGCGGCATGACGGTCGCGCCGATGATGCCGACCGCGATCGTGAGGGCCCCCGCGGCGGGCAATCTGGGCGATACGAGGCCCTTGACGGCGGCGCCCCAGTCCACAGGAGCGATGAGCAGTTCGGCCACATAGCAAAGTCCGATCACCGCGACGAAGCTGCCGATGATCAGTTCCATCGATCGGTAACCGCGTTTTTCGCTCATGAGGATGAGGTAGGTCACGATTGCCGTGATCGTCATGCCGACGATGAGGGGGATTCTGAACAGCAGGGCGAGACCGATCGCTCCGCCCAGGAACTCGGCGAGATCGGTCGCCATGGCGGCGACCTCGCTGGCGGCCCACATGGCCCAAACGACCGGGCGGGGGAAGGTGTTCCGGGAGATTTCCGCGAGGTTGCGCCCGGTTATGATGCCGAGCTTGGCCGACAGAGACTGAAACAACATCGCCATCGCGTTGGCGAGCAGCACCACCCAGAGCAGCGCGTAGCCGTATTTTGCGCCTGCCTGAATGTTGGTCGCAAAATTGCCGGGGTCCACATAGGCGATCGAAGTCACGACGGCCGGCCCGGCGAACAGCAGCGCGGCGGACAGCCCGCGGCGTCTGCCGGCCAAAACTTCACGGATGGCGAGAGTGGTCGGATCGGTCACGGCGTCTGTGGATCTGCCCTCGACAGGAGAGGCGGGTAAAGCGTCACCATAAAGATGTAGCCATTACTACATTGGCGTCAATAGGCTGTACCTGATATCATCGGGGATTGGGGTTCCACCGGAAAGGCGTGCGCTTCCGAGCGCTGCACTAAATTGCCGAAGAGGTGCGTGCGAGAGAGATGACCAGGCCAATGACGCCCTCGAAGCCACAGCCGTCAGCCTGCGTCCAGGGCCTCGAGGCAGAGCACGCGCAGCGTTTCGGCAAGGCGCGTTCGGCCCGCTCCGCCTCAATCCTCGAAGATTACACGGAACTGATTTCGGATCTGCTGGCCTCGCAGGGCGAAGCCCGCACCACCGAGATCGCGCGCGCGCTCGGCGTCGCGCACCCGACCGCCAACAAGGCCATCGCTCGTCTCAAACGCGAAGGGCTCGCCACCTCCCGGCCTTACCGGGGCATTTTCCTCACGCAAGCCGGCCAGGCCATGGCCGACAGCGTCCGTACCCGCCACCGAACCGTCGTCAAACTCCTTCTTGCGCTCGACGTTCCGCCCGAAGCGGCCGAGACCGACGCGGAAGGCATCGAACATCACGTCTCGGACGTCACGCTGACCGCCTTCGAACGGTTTCTGAGGTCGGGCCGGTAGGCACCGATCGCGGCGGCGCGATGGGTCGGGGCGATGGCGTGAACGGAAGTGATTCGGCCGGAGGGCGCATCGCGGTCTGCCCAAAGGATCTTTGGAAGCCATGGCGCTCGGCCAGGATCGGCGCCGTAGATCCGACAAGCGTCTGAAGCTGCGGGCATAATGCCCCTAAGCAAAACCCCCGAGTCCGGCAATCTTCGTGCAACCACCACGCGAGGGGAATTAATTTTCCTGCATTAAACCTCTGGCGTGACCTGGCAAAACTGCATCCGAACACAAGAATCGGAAGGAAATCTGGAACAGCTTGGCTCACCAGCGCCAGAGGAGCACCCTCGTGATCGCGACATCCTTCGACCGGGAAAATCGCGTCCGCATCGACTCCCGGAGCCAGGGACCGGATGCGTTCCTGTCGAAACCCTATTCCAAGAGCCAGTTGCTCCACGCGATCTCTCGCCTGCTCACGGGCAGCGCCGGCCGGCGCTGCAAGATCGTCCCGTTTGGAGGGCATGAGCGGCAAGCCAACAAGGCCTCGGGGCAGGCTTTCGATCGCAAGGATCGCTCGGACTCGGGGGAGTCGGCCGGGTAGGCGTCGAGCATCCGCGACGCGTCGCTTGCGCGGCCTCGAGCCATCCCGGACCTGGTCGGCTTCCGGCACATGGGATCCGCGGTGAGGTCGCCCGTGTATCTCTGTCTTCGCGCTTGCCTCGTTCCGAGGTTGCAGGCAGTATAATCGTAATAATAACGGCGACGGTCAGGCCGCCTCCGGTCGGGAAAACGTTTGAAGGAAAGGGCCGGCGTGACAGCCGTTCTCGAACTCAAGGACATCGTCAAGCACTTCGGCGCCATCCATGCGCTGAACCAGGTCGATCTGTCGCTCAACCCCGGCGAGGTTCTGGGTCTGATGGGCGACAACGGCGCCGGCAAATCGACCTTGGTGAAGGTCGTCGCCGGCAATTTCCCGCCGACCAGCGGCGAGATCCGCCTGGCCGGCGAGCCGGTGCATTTCTCGAAGCCTGTGGAGGCCCGCGAAAAGGGCGTCGAAGCCGTGTATCAGGACCTCGCGCTCTGCAACAATCTCTCGGCCTCCGCCAACGTGTTCCTGGGCCGCGAAATCAAGAAGCGCTTCGGACCCATCGCCTGGCTCGATCATCGTGCCATGGCGCGGCGTGCCGGAGAGCTCTTCGGCGAATTGAAATCGGAAACCCGGCCGCGTGACCTCGTCAAGCAGATGTCGGGCGGGCAGCGACAGGCCGTCGCCATCGCCCGGACGCGTCTGTCGAAAGCCAAGCTCGTGCTGATGGACGAGCCAACGGCGGCGATCAGCGTTCGCCAGGTCGCCGAAGTCCTCGACCTGATCCGCCGTCTACGGGACAGCGGCATGGCCATCATGCTCATCAGTCACCGCATGCCCGACGTCTTTGACGTGTGCGACCGTGTGGCCGTGATGCGGCGTGGCCGTAAGGTTGCCGACAAGCCCATCGGGAGCACCAGCCCCGAGGAAGTGACCGGTCTGATCACGGGAGCCATCCATGTCGCGTGAAGCGCCATTGCCGGCCAAGAGCGATGGTCCGGCGCAGTCGTTATCGCATGCGGCGATCGACCAGGCGCTCCTCGACGCGCGGGAGAAATCGCTGTTTCAAACGGCGCTCAGCTCACAGGCGCTATGGGTGACGGTGGCGCTCGCGCTGATCTGTCTGGTGATGGGCTACCTTCAGCCCGAATCCTTCGCCACCCCCGAGAATTTCTACAACATCACGCGGAATTTCTCGTTCATCGGGATCATGGCCCTCGGCATGGTGGCGGTGATCGCCACCGGCGGCATCGACCTGTCGGTCGGCTCCATCATGGGTCTGGTCGCTGTCGTGTGCGGGCTGACGCTGCAGGCCGGCTATCCCTGGTGGGCCGCATTTCTCGACGGCCTTGCCGCCGGGGGCGTGGTTGGGCTCATCAACGGTTTGCTGGTCGCCGAAGTGGGCCTGTCGTCGTTCGTTGTGACGCTCGGCATGCTCTCGATCGCGCGTTCGGTGGCCGTCGTCCTGTCCGGCAATCGCATGATCTATAACTTCGGCCCGGGGGGGCCGATCTTCAAGAAGTTCGGCAGCGGAGAGATCGAGTTTTGGCACTGGGGCGACCATTCCCTCGCCTTGTCCTATCCGCTGCTCATCCTTGTCGCGCTCACCATCCTGTTCGCCGTCGTGCTGAAGATGACCGCCTGGGGGCGCTACATCCTGGCCATAGGCGGCAACGAGCAGGCGGCGCTGCTGACCGGCGTTCCGGTCAAGCGGGTGAAAATCCAATGCTACGTGGTTTCCGCCTTGGCAGCGGCGCTGGCCGGCATCCTCAACGTCGGCTGGTCGGGTTCGGCCATCAATGCGCTCGGCACGGGCTACGAACTTCTGGCCATTTCGGCTGCCGTGATCGGCGGCGCCAATCTCATGGGCGGCGAGGGAAGCGCTTACGGAGCCCTCATCGGGGCAGCGCTGATTTTCGTCATTCGCAACGCGCTTCTCATGGCCGGGGTCGACTCGAACTGGCAAGGCACTTTCGTGGGCGTGTTCCTGGTTGCCGCGGTCTATCTAGGTAAGATCCGCGCAAAGCGTGCGTAGTCCGGACTGTTCCGGAAACGCAAATTCAATGAAAGCAGGGAGGAAATAAAATGATGAAGCACGTATTGATGAGCGCGGTAGCCGCCGGAGCGTTATTGGCGGTAGCGAGCGGTGCGAATGCCGCGGATAAGAAATACACGTTCGCGCTCGTGCCGAAGAATACCAACAACCCGTTCTTCGATCAGGCGCTGGCCGGCTGCAAGAAGGCTGAGAAGGAGCTCAACGGCGCCGTCCAGTGCCTCTATATCGGCCCTGGCGAGCACGGCGGTGGCGACGAGGAGGCCCAAATCGTGGCCGATCTCATCACCAAGAAGGTCGACGGTATCGCGGTATCGCCGGCCAATGCGGCCGCCATGGCCAACGCTCTTCAGGGAGCGAAGGCCGCCGGCATCCCGGTACTGACCTGGGATTCCGACCTTCTGCCCAAGGACCAGTCCATGCGCGTCGCCTATGTGGGTACGCACAATTACGAGATCGGCGTCAACATCGCCAAGCAGGTCGCGGCGATCAAACCCAAGGGCGGCACGATCTGCATTCAGTCGGGCGGGGCCGCAGCGGCCAATCACAACGAACGCATGCAGGGCATCCGCGACACGCTGTCGGGCAAGAAGAGCGCGGAGTCGCCGGGTGATCGTCTGACCGGGCAAAATGGCTGGAAGGAAGCGGATGGTTGCCCGCTCTACACGGACGACGATTTCCCACGCTCCATCCAACAAATGGAAGATACGCTCGCCAAATACCCGAACCTCGACGCCTTCGCGCCGACGGGAGGCTTCCCGGAATTCCTGCCCGACGCGTACAGGAACATAGCGTCAAAGTTCAAGGACAAGATCGCCTCGGGCGCGCTGGCACTCGTGGTCGCCGACACCCTGCCGGTGCAGATCGATCTCCTGAAAGAGGGTCTGGCCTCGGGCAATGTTGGCCAGCGGCCCTTCGAGATGGGCTACAAGGCGATGTATTTTCTCAAGGACATCAAGGAGGGCAAGGCTCCGCCGAAGGACCCGACCTATACGGGGCTCGACGTATGCACACCCAAGACCGCCGCGACCTGCGTCGGCGGCGGCTCATAAGCGATCCACGGCCATCTAAAACAGGCGGAGCGGGCGGGTCACGCCCGCCCGGTTGGTGCCGGCAGAACCTCGGGCGGTCGGCAGCGTCGAGGTCGGAAGTTCAGCTCGGCTCTCTCCTTTCGGTACGCGCATCGGCTTGTGGTTCACACCATCCCTCGCGGCATGTCGAAGCGCTCACGCCTCAGGCGGCCGAACCCGGACGGAGCGCCGCAGCGGAGGAAGCGCACGCTCGAGCTGCCCGTGGCCCTCGCACGGTGGAACGAGCGCGAATCCGCAGTCTGGTCCGGAAAGATGGGGTTTCAAGGCAGGCAGGCCGGCCGGCGCCCGGCAGCACCGGCTCGGCTCGAGCCATGTTTCAGCGCTCGGAAGCTTGCGGCTCGGCTGCTCAGAACCCCGAAGGGTTGCTCGTGAACGTCCGCGGCGCCGTGCTGACCGTCTTGGCCTCGCCGGTGTCGATCTGCAGCACGGCCAGGCCGCGTTCGTTCTGCCCGTCGTGGCGGAAGCGGAAAACGCCGTCGGCTCCGTTGAACCCCGATGTATTGGTCAGCGTATCCAAAGCAAAACGCTGTGCGCCCTGGCTGCGGGCGAGCGCCGAGACCAGCGATACGGCATCGTAGGACAAGGTCGCGATGCGGGCCGGTTCCGAGCCGTACTTGGCGCGATATCGCTGCGCGAAGGCGTTGAAGCCGGCATTTTCCGGCGTTGCGAACCAGGCGCCCTGCATGGCCGGAAGCTTCAGCACGCGGGGATCGTTCCACACGCCGGTTCCGAGGATCTGCACCTTGCGACTGTCGATCCCATTGGCTGCGAGCGCCTGTGCCACACTCCCCATGGCGTCCGCCTGTTCGGGGATGAACAGAGCGTCGATGCGGGGCAGGGTCGCTGCGATCCGCGCCGCGGCCTCGGCAGGCGCGCCGGGCTTGTAGCGTTCGATCGCTTCGACCCGTGCGCCGTGCTTGGCCACCGCCTGTTGGAACTCGCCTAAGGCGACGTTGCCGTAATCGTTCTCCGGCACGAGCGCCGCGAAGGATTTCTTGCCCTGGGCGGCCGCGTAATCGACGATGCGATCGACGTAGGTCTCGATCAGGAACGACAACAGAAACACTCCGCGCGAGGCGGAGCCGGTGTCGGTGGAGAAGCCGATCACCGGCTTTTCAGCCGCGCGGGCAACGCGGGCGGCTTCACGAACATCCGCCGCGAACAAAGGCCCGAGGATGAGTTCGGCGCCCTCGTTCAAGGCGGCCTGGGTGGCATCGCGCGCCCCGTCGGGAGTGGACCGGTCATCCTTGACCAGGATCGTCAGATCGTTCGTCCCGGCTTCGGCATAGGCCAGTTCGGCGGCGTTTCGCAGCGATTGACCCACCGAACTCGGCGCGCCGTTCTGCGTCAGCGGCAGGATCAGCGCAACCCTGTCGGGGCCGTGCCCTATGGGCTGACCGGCCGCGCTGCCGTTGAGCGGGCGGGACTGCACGGGGGTGGTGGGGGCCGACAGGTTCGGTTCCGGCGAGGGTCCGCCGCCGCCCATGCCGTTCGGGCCACAACCCGACAGGAGCCCGGCCAAAACGGCCGCGCAGATCGCGCTCAGAATTTTATGTGCGGGCACCAAAACCGGTCTCCGGACTGTGGAGATGACAAGCCATGATACCAGCTAGAGTGGTTGCCCGCATACCGGCAATTCAGGAAACGGCGCTGAACCAACCCGCGATTTGCTATACCCGTTGCAAATGCGCGCCACCTGTTCGCGCTCTGACCCCGTCGCCGGCCGGAATGCGGGCTGCGGCGTGGCTGTCGGATTCGTCGGCACAACAGCATCTTAGCCGGAGGGAACCGGATGGGACGGGGAGAGAGCGCAGCCGGGCCGGGGAGGGCGGCAGCGGCCGAGCGCCGCCACGCGCCCGCTCGAGGGAGCCGCCGCACATTTGCGGTGTTCGGTGCGTCCGTCGAGGCGGAGCCCATGGAACCCGGTCTCCACATCGTGGCGACGCCGATCGGCAATTTGCGCGACATCACGCTGCGGGCCCTGGCCACCCTGGCGGCGGCCGACGCGGTGCTGGCGGAAGATACCCGCGTCAGCAGGGTGCTCCTGGCCCATTACGGCATTGCCACGCCGCTCGTCGCCTACCACGAGCATAATGCCACGTTCATGCGGCCGCAGATCCTGGCGCGGCTCGCGAACGGTGACGCCCTGGCGCTCATTTCGGACGCCGGCACGCCGCTCGTGTCCGATCCCGGTTTCAGGCTCGTGGCGGAGGCGACGGGCGCCGGCCACCTGGTAACGACGGTGCCCGGAGCTTCCGCGGTCCTGGCCGGCCTGGTACTCGCGGGCCTGCCCACCGATCGCTTCTTCTTCGAAGGCTTCCTGCCCTCGAGGGCAGCGGCGCGGCGGGCGCGTCTGGCCGAGCTGGCGACCGTTCCGGGCACCCTCGTCTTCTTCGAATCCGCCCGCCGCCTGCCCGAGATGCTGGCGGACATCTCCGCCGTGCTCGGTGCCAGACCTTCGGCGGTCGCGCGCGAGCTGACGAAGCGGTTCGAAACCGTTCGGCGCGGTACCGCGACTTCGCTCGCCGAAGAGTTCGCTGCCGAAGGGCCGCCCAAGGGAGAGATCGTGGTTCTGGTGTCGCCGCCTCAAGAGGGTGCGCCGCCGACCGCTTTGGATCTCGGAGCGAGGTTGACGGCGGCCATGGGGCAAATGTCGGTCAAGGATGCCGCGACCGTGGTCGCAGCCGAGACCGGGCAGCCGCGGCGCGAGGTCTATGCTCGTGCCATTGCGCTTGCGGCCGAACGGCGGGGCAAGGTTTGAACCCCCGCATGCCTTCGAGCAAGATCGGTCGCCAGCGAGCCAACCGCCTCGGCCGGCGGGCCGAGTGGCTGGCGTCCGCGCTGCTGATGCTGCGCGGCTACCGCATCCTGGCCCGCCGCTATCGGGTCGCCGGCGGTGAGATCGACATCATTGCGCGGCGCGGCTCGACTGTCGCCTTCGTCGAAGTCAAGGTTCGGATGAGCCTGGAGGAGGCGCTGCTTGCAGTCACGGCAACCAAACAGAGGCGGATCGAGCGGGCTGCTTCGGTCTGGCTCACCCGCAACAGCTGGGCCATGAGCTACACCTTGCGGGGCGACGCTGTGATTGCCGCTCCAAGGCGCTGGCCCCGCCATGTCGAGGCGGCATTTCCCTTGATCGTGGGCTGAGGGGCGGGCTTCAGGCGCGCTGCAGGCTCAGCGAAAATGCCTCGACCCGGTTGCGGATCGTCTTGGCTTCCTCGTCGAGCTTATGCGCCAGGTCGAGCACTGCCTCGACGCCGATGCCGGTGTCACCGACCGCATTGCTGACCTTCCCGACGTGATCCGAGATGGCGGCCGCACCCGAGGCGGCCGAGCGGACGTTGCGCGCGATCTGATGGGTCGACGCGCCCTGTTCGTGTACGGCCGATGCGATGATGGCGGTGATCCGCTCCACTTCCCCGATTCTGCTCTGGATGCCGTCGATGGCATCGACGGAGATTCTCGTCGCGGACTGCATCTCCGAAATCTGATTGCCGATGTCCTGGGTGGCTTGAGCGGTTTGTGCCGCAAGCGTCTTCACCTCCTGGGCCACGACCGCGAAACCGCGGCCCGCCTCGCCGGCGCGCGCCGCCTCGATGGTGGCGTTGAGGGCGAGCAGATTGGTCTGGGCCGCGATGCGCGAAATCAGGCTGACGACGTCGCCGATCCGCTGGGCCGCCGCGGAAAGGCGCGCCATTCCGGCGCTCGTGTCCAGGGTCTCGGCGACGGCTTCCCGAACCACGGATGTCGAGTGTCCCACCTGTCGGTCGATTTCGTCCACTGCATGCAGCAGTTGCTCCGAGGCGGTGGCCACCGATGCGACATCGGAGGCCGCATTGTCGGAGGCGAGCTTGGCCAAGCCCGAGCCGTCGGTGGCGCGCCGCGCCGCGAGCGTCATGCTCTGCGAGGTTTGCGCGAGGCGGCTCGTCATTTCGGCGAGTCGGTTGATGGTATCGGAAAGCTCGGAGCCGAAAGCTTTGGCATTTGCATGCGCGGCCGCTTCCTGGCGCAGCCGCGCTTCTCGATCGTCGCGCGTCTTGATCTCGGCAATCAGGCGATTGTTGCTCAGCACGGCTTCGCGGAGCAGCGCGACCGCGCGCGCTGCATCGCCGATCTCGTCCCTCCGTTCGACATCATCGACGGGCGTCTCGGTGTCGCCGCCCGCGAGTCGGTTCATCCGGCGCGCCAAGCGTTCGATGGGCTTGGCCAGGGTATAGTGCATGACCGGCATCGACACGAGCCCGATGATCAGACAGCCGAGGGCAGTGGCGATGGCGATGCGGATCGTCATTTGGCCCGCCATCGCGGCTATGTCTGCGGCAAGGCGCGGCATGTCGCTCGCCTGAGCCTGAAGGAGTGCATCGGCGCGATCGCTCAGCGCCTTGGCCGAGAAGATCGCCAGCAGTCCGATCGCGACCGTCAACCCGAGATAGAGCAGTTGTCGCGCAACCAGGCCGCCGCCAAAGGAAAACCTGCGCATGAACCCTCGCCAGTCGTGCGAGCGGAGACGGCGTCGCAAAAGGCGGTCGCGCTCCGACATGGGCGTAATTTACCTTGATCGTGTTGGCATACCGTTAACGGCGAAATGTCGACCATGGGTCTCGCGTTCGCCGGTACTTCCGCATCCCGAAACCGCGTCCGGAGCGGGCCATGCCGCAAGGCGGACCCGTCACAAAGACAGCTTTGCCCCAACGACCGCGAGCGTGCCGGCCAGCACGGGGCGCAGCACCCGGTCCGGAACATGGGCGGCGAGGTGGCTGCCGATCGCTATGCCGGGCAGCGAACCGATGAGCAGGGACCCGAGGAGCGCCCAGTCGACCGAACCGAGATACCAGTGGCCCGCACCCGCGATCAGCGTCAGCGGCACGGCGTGGGCGATGTCGGAACCGACGATGCGGGCTGTCGGGAGCTTCGGGTAGAGCATCAGCAGGACCGTCATGCCAATCGCTCCGGCGCCGACGGAGGACAGCGACACCAATACCCCCACCACGCCGCCGAGCAGGTTCGTGTATAGGCGCGTCCGGCGGTCGGTCAGCGCTTCGGCATAGCGCTCGACACGGCCGAGCATCCATTTGCGGAAAAACAAAGTCGCCGCGGTCAGGATCAAAGCGAAGCCGAGAACGGACGTGATCAAGCTGTTCGTGCCCGGGCTGTTGCGGCCGACCGACGACAAAACGGCGAGTGTCGCGGCTGCCGCGGGGATGCTGCCGGCAGCAAGCCGCAAGGTAATGCGCCAATCGACGGTGCGATTGAAGCCGTGCACGACCGCTCCTCCGCTTTTGGTCAGTCCCGCATACAGCAGGTCCGTGCCGACCGCGGTTGACGGATGAATGCCGAACAACAACACCAGGAGCGGTGTCATCAAGGAACCGCCGCCGACGCCGGTAAGGCCGACCAGTGCGCCGACCAAGAGTCCGGACAGGGAATAAAGTGGGTTGATGGCGTGAATGAAGCTCATTCCACATGCCTCCGTAGCCGGTGATAGCGCCGATGTGCCGATGGCCTGCGGGGACCAGGTCGACCGACAAATCAGCGCCATGTCTGACGCACTTAACCCCTTTATCGACAGTCATTATAGACAATTGGTCCCGATGGCGCAATCGAGCTCTTCGCGGCGTCCTTCGATGCAAGACACGGCCGACGGGGCTGCCATCCCGATCGGGGATACTGGTACGGCCATTTAAAAACGCAAGTTGGTGCGCCGAGCCGTGTCAGCCTGCCGGCTTCGATCCCGAGCTGCCCGCTGCATTTCGGGAACGCCTTCTGATGATCGATGCCTCGAAAACATGCCAAGACGCTTGAACGAGGGCGAATTCTGCCGGATCGAGTCCGGCTACGGGCCACCCGTCTACCGAAACGAGGCAATCCAGTTTGGCCCAACTTTGCACGCTTACGGTACAATCTGTATCCTGCGCAGGCACATCGGTGGCGCTGATGATGGGTCATGGAACTTATGCTGCTGTCTTTTGTATCGCGCTTCCGCGCTCGCCCGCTCGTCGGCCGCCGTGTCTGCTGTGACCTTTGCGGAGCGGACGACCATCAGGTCGTCGGGCGGCGCGATCGTTTTGGGGCGCCACTGACGACCGTC
>JBBPYT010000048.1:0-6808 GCA_038199665.1 Hyphomicrobiales bacterium | reverse complement strand
GACCGGGGCGCCGCTGGCCGTTATCGATGGCACGCGACTCACCCACTGGCGCACCGCTGCGGCTTCGGGCCTGGCGGCACGGTTCCTGGCGCGCCCCGATGCACGGCGACTGCTGATCGTCGGCGCGGGCGCTCTCGCACCGTTTCTGCTGCGCGCTCATCGAAGCGTCCGTCCCATCGACCATGTGACCCTGTGGAACCATCGGCCCGCCGGCGCCGACGCCCTGGCGGCAGGCTTGGGCCGCGCCGGCCTGGTGGTCGAGGTGACGCGCAATCTCGAAGCGGCGGTTCGCGCAGCCGACGTCGTGTCCTGCGCGACCCTGGCGACCGAGCCGATGGTGCGCGGCGAATGGCTCAGGCCCGGCACCCACCTCGATCTCGTAGGGGCCTTCAACCTGGGCATGCGGGAGGCGGACGACGAGGCGCTGCGCCGAGCTCGCGTGTTCGTCGATACGCCAGCTGCGCTGAGCGAAGGCGGCGACGTCGCGCTCGGGCTCCGCAGCGGGGCGATCGAACCGGATGATGTCGTGGCCGACCTTCACGCGCTGTGCCGCGGCACGGCCCGAGGCCGGGGGGGCGCTAGGGAAATCACATTGTTCAAATCGGTGGGCGCATCGCTCGAAGATCTGGCAGCCGCCATGCTGGTTTGGCGGTCGCTGAATGCGACGACGCCCGCGGATACGCATTCCATCCCAGGGGCGGCTTGAAACATCCGGCTTGCGGCATCCCTGCGCGCCCCGCATGGGGGGCAACGCCGACACTGGAGTGGCGCTGCGCGAGGCGCTGCAGGGTATGTTCGCCAATGTCACCAGGAGACGACCATGGTCACGCGAGGATTCACCGGCCGTCCCGTGCGGGAGGAAGCGCGGGACCGCCTGCCTCCGGGACAATCCGAGACCCGCGACTTCCCTGTGCTGCAGGTCGGACCGACGCCGCGCATAGAGCTCGCGCAGTGGCGGTTCGTGCTTTACGAACGTTCCAAACCGCGCAAGAGCTGGAGCTGGGACGAATTCGAAGCGCTGCACAAGACGACGTGGCGCCGCGACATCCACTGCGTAACCAAATGGTCCAAGTTCGACACCACCTGGGAAGGTGTGACGGTCGATGATCTTCTGGTCGACGCGGGGCTGGATGGTCCACCCAGCCCTTACGTTCTCGCCGTGTCTTTCGACGACTACTCGACCAACGTGCCGGCGGCCGATCTCCTGGGCGGCAAGGCCATGGTCGCCACCCGTTACGGCGGCCAGCCGATCGAACCCGATCACGGCGGCCCGGCGCGGCTTCTCGTTCCGCATCTCTATTTCTGGAAAAGCGCCAAATGGCTGCGGGCGCTTCGCTTCACGGAAAAGGACGAGGCCGGGTTCTGGGAGCTGAACGGCTACCACATGCGCGGGGACCCGTGGCGCGAACAACGGTTCATGGGAGATTAGGGCTGTCCGCCCCCCGAACGCGCTGACCGGCGTGGCCCTTGGCTGCATCCGGATCCGCCCAGGCGATAAAGGGACCGTTGCGATAACCGGGCTTGCCGTAGCAAAAGGCCGAACCGTCCGGCCGCAGCACGGTGCCGCCGGCTGCGCGCAGCACGGCGTCGCCGGCGGCGGTATCCCATTCCATGGTGGGGCCGAAACGGGGATAAACGTCCGCTTCGCCATCGGCCAACACGCAGAATTTGAGGGATGATCCCGCCGCACGCCGATCGCCGATCGGCAGGCCGTCGAGAAAAGCTTGGGTCTCTTCGTTGCAATGCGACCGGCTGGCAAGGGCGACCCAGTGGGCGGGCGGGCATGGCCGCGTGCGCAGCACTCTCCTCTCCGTTGCGGCGGAAAGTTCAGCCCCGGGCCGCACACGGCACGAGAACGCGGACCGGCCGGCAAACCATAGCCGCTCGACAGTGGGCGCGTAGACCGCGCCCACCACCGGGATTCCGCTCTCCACCAGTCCGATATTGACCGTGAATTCGCCGTTTCGGCTCAGGAATTCGCGCGTGCCGTCGAGCGGATCGACCAGGATGAATCGTTCGGCGACAGCGGGCTTCTCGCCGCGCGCGCAAGCTTCCTCGGCAACGATCGGCACATCGGGCGCGCAGCGTGTCAGCTCTTTCGTGATCAAGGCTTCGGCCAACTCGTCGGCCTCGCTGACCGGGCTGCGGTCCGCCTTCACGCGCACGTCTTCGCAGCCGGAAGCGTAAATCTCCATGATGGCGGCACCAGCTCTAACGCACAGCGCTCCAAAGACCTCCGCCCATCGGTCGCGCGCCGCATCCTCCAGCGGCATCGGGGAGGAGAATAGACCCATAATGTCCATGAAAACTGGGCGGGAACAGAAGACCGGGTGCAAGAGTTGAGCGCGTCGAGCTTGCGCACCGCATACCGGCGGCCAAGCGAGGACCGCACGCCATTTCAATGGCCGGCAAGTTACGCTATCAGAGTGGAAGCCGACCGGAAACCCCGATTTCCGTCCGGTCCTTCGATGGTCGAGCGGCCGCCGACCACTCGGGGTCGTCGAGTTTCATGTCGATCGCCGCCGGATGCCCGCCTCGCAACGGAAACCTAACATGACCCTCTTTGCGCTCGACTCTCTCGATTTGGCCGCCCTGCTGTGTTCACGGGTTTGCCATGACGTGATCAGCCCTGTCGGAGCCATCGTGAACGGGCTCGAGGTTCTGGACGAAGAAAAGGACCCGGACACCCGTGCCTTTGCGATGGATCTGGTGAAGAAAAGCGCCGCGATGGCATCGGCGAAGCTGCAGTTTTGCCGCCTGGCCTTCGGTGCCGCCGGGTCCGCCGGAGCCTCGATCGATACGGGCGATGCCGAGGCAGTGACGCGCGGGCTCCTTGGCGACGACAAGATCAAGCTCGAGTGGAACGTGCCGCGCGTGCTCATGCCCAAGAACAAGGTCAAGCTGATCCTGAACCTTTGCCTCATCGCCGCAGGCGCCGTTCCGCGCGGCGGGACCATCATGGTCAAGGTGGAAGGCTCGGATGATCAGCTTGCGATGCGGCTCGAATCCAAAGGCCAATATGCCCGCGTAGCCCACGGCGTTGCCGCCTTGTTGGCCGGCACGCCCGAAACCGGGACCGTCGACGCGCACGCGATCCAGCCCTTCTTTTCCGGCCTCGTGGCTCGCGCTGTTGGAATGGCCGTCTCGATCACGACCGAGGGCGACGTCGTCGTCATCCAGGCGACTCCTGCCGCAAAATCCAATGCAGCCGCGGACGCAAGCTCCCAAGAAGCTCTCGCCGCTTCGTCGATCGACCACGCACCCCCGGCCGGTGCGGACCGTTAAAGCTGCTGAAGCTTTTCAAGGGTCCTTAAGGGTTCTGGCCGACACTCCGCGGGTCGAGACGGAGTGCCGGCCAGACGCATGGATGAGCTACTTCAGGATTTTCTTTCGGAAACCGGCGAGCACCTTGACGCCGCCGGCGCTCATCTGGTGCGCTTCGAGCAGAACCCGAGGGATGCGGGCGACATCGGCTCGATCTTCCGTCTGGTTCATACCATCAAGGGTACCTGCGGCTTTATTGGCCTGCCGCGGCTGGAGCGCCTGGCCCACAGCGCTGAATCGCTCGTGTCGCAGCTCCGCGACGGCGTGCCTTCCACGCAGGAAGCAGTCTCGCTGGTCCTGGCGACCGTCGATCGCATCAAATTCATTCTGGCGGAACTCGCGGCCCATGCGGTCGAGCCGTCGGGGGACGACGAGGATCTGATTGCCGAGATCGCCGCCGCGACAACGGATGGCGGCCCGGGCGAGGTGATATCACGCCCCACAGCACCTGTCGTTCTCGAAGCTCATGCCACCGAGAGGACACTGTCGCCAATGCCGGCCAGCGGCGAAGCGGCACCAAATGACGCGACTCGCCAGGGAGGCTTCCCCAAACGCCACGACAGCATCCGCGTTTCGGTCACGCTCCTCGAAACCCTGATGACGCTGGTTTCCGAGTTAGTGCTCACCCGCAATCAGCTGTCGGAAACGACGGACAGGTCGGACGAACAAGCCACGAAGGTGGCTCTGGGAAGACTGTCGGGTCTTCTGTCGGACCTCCAGGACTCGGTGATGCGCGCCAGGATGCAGCCGCTCGGCAGGCTGTTCGGCAGCCTGCCCCGTTTGGCCCGCGAACTTGGTCGCGAGCTCGACAAGCCGATCGAGCTCGCTGTGTTGGGAGCCGACACAGAACTCGACCGCCAGTTGGTCGAGGTGATCCGGGATCCCCTGACCCATCTGGTCCGCAACTGCGCCGACCACGGGCTTGAGTCCCTGGCCGAGCGGATTGCAGCCGGCAAGCCGGAGCACGGCACCATCCAGGTCGCCGCGTCGCACGAATCGGGTACGGTCGTGATCCGCGTTTCCGACGACGGCCGGGGCCTCGACGTTCCGCGCATCCGTGCAAGCGTGCTCGCGCTCGGGCTCGCGAGCCCGCAAGAACTCGATCGGATGAACGACAGCGATGTATGCCGCTTCATCTTTTCCGTCGGGTTTTCCACCGCCTCGTTCGTGACCAACGTGTCCGGGCGAGGAATGGGCATGGACATCGTGCGCCGCAACATCGAGGCTGTCGGAGGCTCGATCGAGCTCGCGACCACCGCGGGGCGGGGGACGACCTTTTCTCTGAAAATTCCGCTGACGCTCGCCATCGCTCCGGCCCTGATCGTCGAAATCGGCACGGAGCGGTTCGCCGTTCCACAAAATTCGGTCACCGAAATAGTCGAGCTGACGGGGGGCTCCGCCGCTCGCATCGATCATATAGCCGAAGCACTCCTGTTGCGGTTGCGTGGGGATATCCTGCCCGTCTGCGACCTCCGCCTAACCTTGAGACTCGACGAAGGTGCGCCGGGGCCGGAAGTTCGCCATGCGGTTTTGATGCAGGTCGGCAGTTTTCGGTTCGGCGTGATCGTCGACCGTGTGATCGGCACGCAAGAGATCGTGGTCAAGCCGCTGATGTCCATCCTGGGCCCGCTCGACCTTTACTCCGGCAACACGATCCTGGGCGACGGTTCCGTCGTGCTGATCCTCGATGCCGCCGGCCTCGCGCGTCGGTTCGTCCCTCGCCAGAACCAGCAGGGCAGCGTCGCCGCGACGTCGCCTGAAACAGAGGGTTCGCACCGCGATCCGGTGCCGCTGATCCTGTTCCGCGCCGGTCCGGGCGCACTCAAAGCACTGCCCCTGACGGTCATCACGCGAATCGAGATGATCGACGAAGGCGCGATCGAGCGGCTCGATGGACAGCGCGTGACCTTCTATGACGGATGCATGATGCCGCTCGTTTCTGCGGGCGAGGACGATCGGATTCCGGCCACGGGTGAGTGGCCCGTCCTGGTCGTCAGGGTGGGCGGCGAGCCCATGGGCATCGTCGTCAGCGAAATCATCGATATCGTCACGGCACCACTGACGATCGAGATCAGCAGCCGCTCGCCCGGCCTTGTCGGGTCGGCCAGGATCATGGGCCAGGCGGTCGAATTCCTGGATATCATGTTCTATATGCAGCGCGCCCGGCCGGAGGCTTTTGCGCGCGGCCACAGCCGCCGGGCTCGCATCATGCTGGTGGAAGACCGGCCGTTCTTCCGCGATATGCTGGCGCCCGCCGTCATTGCTGCCGGATACGAGGTCGTCGTGACATCCGGGGCGGCCGAAGCGCTGGCGACCATGCGCCGAAGCAAACCATTCGACCTCGTTGCAACCGACATCGATATGCCCGGGATGAGCGGCTATGCGTTCGCTCGGGCGCTGAAATCGGATCCTCGCTTTTCGGAGATTCCCGTCCTGGGCTTGGCCGCCGTCATTGCTCCTGCGGTCCTCTCCGCCGGCAAGGCGGCAGGGATGCGCGACGTGGTTGCGAAGTTCGACCGAATGGCGCTCGTCGACGGTGTGGCGGCCGTGCTCGGGGTGGAAAGCGTCCAATCCTTTGCGCTCGAGAAGCGTGTGCTCTCTGGAGAGGCTGCTTGACGTCTCCGACCCGCGTGGAAGCCACACTGCAGCTGCTGACCGTGATGGCCGGCGCCGAAACGTTCGGACTGCCGGTCGCGCAGGTGCAGACGATCTTTCACATCGGTGCGATCACACCGGTGCCGCTCGGCCCTTCTTCGATCCTGGGCCTGGTCAATCTGCGCGGCTCGATCATACCGGCGCTGAGCCTGCGGCGATGCCTCGGCCTTGGAGGGGAGCACACGCCGGTCGGCGCCTTGGCAGTGGCCCTGGAACTCGATACCGAGGCGTTCGCGTTGCTGGTCGACGACGTTGGCGATGTGATTTCGCTTCCGGCCGAGCAAGCACTGCCATTGCCGCCCCATGTCAGCGATGCACGCGCCGCACTGACCCAGGCGGTTTATCGCCTCCCCAATGGGGTGCTTCCGGTTCTCGACGTTTCGGCGCTCGTCGCGCTGCCGGCGCTCGTCGCCCCGTCGGCGACAGCGGAGCTTCCGGCGCCAGTCGCATTTCCGTCCGCCGCATAGGCCCGGCTGGCTCTTCGATGGAGGACTTCATGACCCATGTGCTCGTAGTCGACGATTCGAGCGTCATCCGCAAAGTCGCGCGTCGCATCTTCGAGGGCATGCGCCTGCAGACTTCGGAGGCCGACAACGGCCAGGTTGCCTTGGAGGCCTGTGCGGTCTCCATGCCCGATGCCATCCTGCTCGACTGGAACATGCCCGTGATGGACGGATTCGCGTTCCTGAAGGAACTGCGCAAAATGCCCGGGGGCGGCAAGCCGAAAGTCGTCTTCTGCACGACCGAGAACGACGTCGCGCATATAGCGCGTGCCATGCATGCGGGCGCCAACGAATACATCATGAAGCCGTTCGACAAGGAAATCGTT
>JBBPYT010000047.1:0-8768 GCA_038199665.1 Hyphomicrobiales bacterium | reverse complement strand
GTTTTCCATCATGCTTTGCATTGTTGGAATTCTGGCGGCGCTGTCCTGGGCTTTGAGCACCAAAGACGGTCAGCTGCCGCCGCCGCGAAGGTGCCTGACCCGAGCATCGGGACCTTTTGATCCAAGTCGAGCCGACCGATTGGCCTATAGGCGGCGAAGTCTGTCAAGCCAGCCTCGTCTTGAACGCCGTCTCACCCTCAATCGTGTGGCGGACCGCTGAGCTCTCAAACCGGGGAGCTCCGCCCCTAGGACCCCCTATCATCCTGATGCCCTATGCAAATCAAGAGAACGAATTGGTAGCGATTAACGCGCGCGTGGCTGGGCCGTGAATGCCACAGGGCGTCGGGGTCATAGGGAGCACAGGGATCATGGGAGCTCGCTTGCTTCCCTGTAGCGGCTTTTGGAGTTCGCGTTCCCGCCTCTCCAGTTCGCGCGCAATCGCTGCTCGAACCGGAAGCCCTATTGGATCACAGACGCCGATGATTGCGGTTCGCTACGCTTACGCTACCTTCGTTGCGGGCTTGGCTTCCGACACGGAGCTATGGCGCAGCCGCTAGTCCAACCACGATCGGAGTTCCTTGTGATGAGCAATGCAGCACCTACCGGACACCCCGCATCGATCGACATTGTCGAGCTGACCGTGGAGCAGGTGCAGGCCGCCTTTGCCAGCGGCGCGATCACGTCCGAAGCGCTTACGCAGGCGTTCCTAAACCGCATTGCCGCCTATAACCCGCAATACAACGCCATCGTCTTCATGAACCCGGATGCACTTGCCGACGCGCGGGCGATCGACCGCCGCCGGGCTGCCGGCGAAGCTCTTGGCCCGCTGGCCGGCGTGCCCGTCGTGGTGAAGGACCCGATGGACATGGTTGGCTTCCCAACCACCGCCGGCTGGTCGCTGCTGTACAGCAAAATGGGCGGGGTGGACCTAATGCCCGGCACAGACTCCCCCGTAGTGGCGCGGATGCGGGCGGCCGGCGCCGTCATCCTGGGTAAAACCAACGTCCCCGTGCTCAGCCACACCGGCAGCCACGCCAACGATAGCTGGGCAGGGCCGACCTACAACGCCGCGGGACGCGAGTTCCTGCCCGGGGGCAGCAGCGCCGGCACCGCGACCGCCGTCGCAGCCAGCATGGCCGTGCTTGGCCTGGCGGAGGAGACCGGCGGATCAATCCAGAACCCGGCCTCGGCGCAGGCACTCGTCGGGATAAAGCCTACATTCGCCCTGGTGCCGAACGCGGGCGTCATGCCGCTCGCCGGCAACCGCGATGTGGTCGGGCCGATCGCACGTTGCGTGCGGGACGCCGCGCTGACGCTCGACGTACTGGCTGGCTACACCGCGGAAGACCCGAAGACCATCGCGGGCGTTGGCCACAAGCCTAAGGGCGGCTACGCGTCGCGGCTACAAACGGAAGCGCTGCGGGGCAAGCGGATCGGCCTATACGGCCCGGGTTGGCGCGATCAGGCGCTGTCGGAGGAGGCCACGAACCTATATAGCCGGGCGAAGGGCGAGCTGGAGGCGCAGGGCGCCGTGCTGCTGGAGGACCCGTTCCTCGGCTCCGGATTCGCGAAGCTGCGCAAGCCCACCCCGCCGCTCGAGGAATTCGACGCGCGCGGGCTAGAGTCCGTGCCCTTCGACATGCAAAAGTACCTTGAGCGGATGGGACTGGGGGTGGCTCTCCGCAGTTTCGCCGAGTTCGCCGCCGCCACCGCGAAGGAGGACGCCTTTGGCCCGACTGGCGTGCTGAGCTTCATGCCCAATCTGCCGCAATTCCTCGCCTGCCTCGCCGATCCTGCGCGCCCGCCCGACCTGTCGGAATTTATTGCCGTAAAGGAGGCCTATTTGGAGATCTTCGACGCCGTGTTCACGCGGGAGCGGCTGGATGCACTGGTGTTCCCGCAGATGCGTGACGCGCTGCAGCCGCTACACGGGACGGGGACGATCCATGAGACCACGGTCGGCGAAATCAACATCGCCGGGTTGCCGGGGGTCACGGTGCCCGCGGGCTATTACGCGTCCGGAGCACCATTCGGGCTGATCTTCGTTGGGCGCATGTGGAGCGAGGCGAACCTGCTCGCCTACGCTTACGCTTACGAGTGCGCGACCAAGCACCGTCGGGCGCCGGCGCTCAGCAGAGTCTGAGGCAGGCAAGGGCCTGTGCTCCTTGAGGGTATCTTTGAGGATCAGCGAGGCCCTACGTGAACCTGATGCCCTTGACGGGATCGAGGTCCTTAACCGCCTGCGGAAAGCCGTGTAGCCGACCCATGCTATCGCCCTTGGTTAGTTGGGCGTCTCGATCGGCAGCCGGCTTCAGGAGGCCTTCTCGATCCTGCAAGGCAAGCCGGAAAAGCCGCTGCCGAGACGGTCCCTCCGGTCTGCCCTACGGCCGGAGTGCGGGTTTCGATCTTGGCAGAGTCCTGAGTTCGTCCCGCGGATCGGACATGCGTTTCGCTCACTATTCCACGACCTATTTTGGATTACCCCACGGATCCGCCTTGGCCGGATTCGTTGACGAACAGCCTTCAGTCCGAAGCCTGCGGTACACTGGGTGATGAACGATCGCGTTTTTTGCATGGGATTCAAGCCCCTTGACTTACAACAAGTATCGCGCGACCGAAGCATGGACAACGAGATGCTCGGGCTCCGGGCCGCGCCGTTGGTATCGAGGCTTTAGCGACACCGAACTTGGAGGCTGATCGTGGATAAGAGGCATGTTGGTACCCTCACGCGGCGGACGATCCTGCAAGGTGCCGTGGGAGCTTCGGCGGCCCTTGTCGCCCCGAACATCGTCACCAAGGCATGGGCTGCGTCGCCCATTCGGGTTGGTGTGATCTCACCCATCACTGGAGCCTGGACGGTCTACGGCAAAGCCCACCTTTCCGGTTTTGAACTCGCCGTAGACGAGATCAATAAGGCAGGCGGCGTGTTGGGACGCCAAATCGAGATCGTTGTCGCCGACAGCAAGACCGAACCGCGCATCGTGGTCGAACAGGCGAACCGGCTCGTCCGTCAGGAGCGGGTTGATTTCCTCGCGGGCACCTTCAGCAGCGCCGAGCGGAATGCCGCCGGCCCAGTCGTCGCGCAAAGCAAAAAGCTGCTCCTTTACCCAACCTTCTATGAAGGGCAGAGCCAGGAATTTTACCCCGGCGTATGCAATCCCGACATCTTCATGTTCGGCCCCGAGCCCTCCCAACAGGTCTGGCCCCACGTCGAATACATCATGAAGAAACATGGCAAGAAATTCTTTCTGATCGGCTCCGACTATGCATGGCCGCGCGAAACGAACAAAATGTTCAAGGAGAAATTCCAACAGCTCGGCGGCGAAGTCATCGGGGAAGTTTACATCCCCTTCAATACACCCCAATACGACTCGGTGCTGCGTCAGATTCGTGACGCAAAAGCCGAAGTCGTCTTCCACTCGCTGACGGGCAGCGATACCGTCAACTTCCGCCGCCAAATGTATGCCGCTGGAATGTCCAAGGACATCGCACTCTGGACGGTCGACGACGAAGAGGTGGTGACCTCGGGGCTGGGGCCCGAGGTTTCGGCGGGCACCTACGTGTCATTCGACTACTTCATGTCCATCAAGCACCCGAACAACGCCGCCTTCCTAGAGCGTTTTCGCGCCAAATATGGCCAGGACGCCCTCATGAACACGGTGGGGGTCGGCATGTACAACGGCGCCCACATGCTGGCGCTCGCCATTGCAAAAACGGAATCCACCGACACGGACAAGGTCAAGAAGGCGCTTGAGGGCATATCCTTCGACAAGGCCCCGCAAGGTTCGATTTCGATGCGGGCGGTCGATCATCAGGCCGTGCTGCCGTCCTATCTTATGCAGGTCCGTGCTGGCTGGACTGGCGTGAGCGATATGTTCCAGGAAGTGCAGTCCCTTCAGTCCGTCGAACCGGCACCTGCCAAATGCAAGGGACCGCTCTAAGCCTTCTGCTCCGTTCAACTAGCACCGGTCCTGGTTCGACTCTCAGAGAGCGCCATTGACACCGGTACTGGGAGTTTTGGTTGACCTGACGCTAATCACGCTTGTGCTAGCGCTGGCTGCAACCGGTCTGGCCGTTATCTTCGGCCTGATCGGCGTCATCAACATGGGCCACGGTGCCTTCCTGACGCTCGGCGCCTACCTGACTTGGGCCGCCACGAGTGCAGGGCTTGCATTCCCGGTCGCGGTGATTGCTGCGGCGCTTGGCGTGGCGCTCGTCGGCCTGCTGCTCGAGCACATCCTGATCAGACACTTCTACGACGAGCCGTCCGAGACCTTGTTGCTGACCTGGGGAATTTTTTTGGTCGTAACGGAGCTCATCAAGATCATCTTCGGAGCGGATTTCCGCAACGTCACCAATCCCCTGCCGGGGACGCTCGCTGTGGCTGGCCTCGACATTCCGGCCTATAGATTTACGGTCGCCGTATTCACGCTGATCCTTCTGGGTGGCCTCGGTTTCGTGCTGTTCAGGACGTCGTTCGGTTTGCGCATCCGCGGCCTCATCCAGCAGAAGGAGTCGGCAGCTTTGCTCGGCCTCAACGTAGGCCTGCTCTACAAGCAAATCTTTGTGCTCGGGGCGGCACTCGCCGGCCTGGCCGGCGCGCTAATCAGTCCCATGCTGAGCATCGATCCCTACATCGGCAACGTGTTTCTCGTGCGCTCCTTCTTCGTGGTCACGTTGGGCGGACTTGGACAGATCCTGGGCGGTACACTGATCGGCAGCTTCGTGATCGGCGGGTCAGAGACGCTCTTTGCCTTGGTGACGGACCAGGTCTTTGCCCAGACGGTCGTGTTCGCCTTGGCCATCGTTCTGCTGCGATTCAGGCCGACCGGCCTCTTGGGGAGCAAGGCAAGATGAGCGTCGCGCTGTACACTAACCGGCACGGTCGGCGCATCAGCACCGACGATGCAGGAGCGGCGGTCCTCGCCGTTGCGCTCGCGCTACTCCCAACGGTGCTTCCGGGCTACGCGGTCTATGTATTGCCTCAATATATGTTGTTCGGCGTGCTGGCTATGTCGCTCAGCCTGCTATGGGGCCGGGTCGGCATCTTGAGCTTCGGCCAGGCGGCCTTTTTCGCGCTGGGCGGCTACGTCATGGGCATCATCATGAAGGGTGCCTGGCCCATCAACCCGGGTTATGTCGGGCTGGTATCCGCGGTCGTGCTTGCCGCGGTGCTGGCGGCCGTGGTCGGCTGGTTCCTATTCAGCGCCGGCGTCACCGATGCCTATTTCGTGATTGTGACACTGGCGTTCTCGATCATCGCCGAACAGATCGCCGTTGGTGAGAGCCAATGGACCGGTGGATGGAACGGTTTCTTTGTCACCCGGATGCGGCTGACCGTCGGCTCGCTTCTCGACATCTCGTTCGACGACGACGTGCCTGCCTACTACGCCGTCCTGCTGATCACAGGACTGACATACGTTCTTCTACGAACGATCGTCCGATCGCGATTCGGCAAGATCCTGGTCGGTATCCGCGAGAATGAACCCAGAATGATCTCCCTGGGAGTTAATACCGCTCTCTACAAGACCGCCGCCTTTGCGGTTTCGGGCGCCGTCGCGGCGTTGGCAGGGGCAATCTACGGCATGCACTCCGGTTTCGTGTCGCCCTCGCTAGGCGGCGTCCTATTCTCCACCGAAGTGGTCGTCTGGGTCGCCGTCGCCGGGCGTGGGTCGCAGCTCGCCGCGCTCATCGGCGGAGTCGTAATCTCCTCCCTGTCCAACTTCCTCAGCTCCGTCACGCCGCAATACTGGCAGCTTTGCATCGGTCTCGTGTTCATCGGCAGCATCGTGTCGTTCAGAGGAGGGGTGGCTGGCGCCATCGACCACCTCTTGCGCCGAGGCGGAAGGGAACGGTCGTGAGCACCATTCTCAGCATCCGTGATCTCACGAAGCGGTTCCAGGGAGTCATAGCGAATGAGAACATAGACTTCGATCTTGAGGAGGGCCAGATCTCCGCGATCATCGGTCCGAACGGCGCCGGCAAGACGACCTTCATTTCGATGATCTCAGGGAACCTGTCGCCGTCTGCCGGACGCATCATGTTGAGGGGACGCGATGTCACCGGACTGTCGGTCATGCGCCGCGCGCGTCTCGGGATCTCCCGTAAGTTTCAGACACCTAGCGTCTTCCCGAAGTTGAGCGTGCGGGACAACATCGAGCTTGCGGTAATAGCGTCGCGAAAAAGTCGGAAGGACCATGGGCAGCGCGTCAGCGAGGTTGTGGAGCTGGTCCGTCTGCCTGACCTCGCAGACAGAAAGGTGGTCGAGCTTTCGCACGGGCAGCGCCAATGGCTGGAGATCGGTCTCCTGATCGCCAACGACGCCGAGCTCCTGCTTCTCGACGAGCCTACGGCAGGAATGACCGCCGCCGAAACCAAGGCAACAGCGGACCTGATCCAGTCGCTCTCCCGGCAGCATGGCATCTCGGCGATCATCATCGAACACGACGTCAACTTCATCCGGGACCTGCGATCACGGGTCACGGTCCTACATCTCGGCAAGGTTTTCGCGAGCGGATCGTTCGAGGAGATCGCCAGGGACGAGCGGGTAAGAAGCATCTACCTGGGGCGCGAGTAATGGAGATCGTTCTTCAGGGTGTGCAGGCAGGCTATGGGGATATCACCGTCTTGCGAGACCTCAGCCTGCGCATTCCAGCCGGGGGGATCATCGGGATCCTCGGCCGCAATGGTATGGGCAAGAGTACGCTCGTGCGGTGCATTGCCGGTCTCAACCTGCCGACGAAGGGGCGCATCCATTGCGACGGCCGTGACGTCACACGGCTCGCAGTACACGATCGGGCTCGGCTCGGCATCACCGCCGTGCTTCAGGGTCGCGGCACGTTCCCAGCAATGACCGTTCGCGAAAATCTGGAGATGGGGCGGGTCGCTTCCGGCAAGACCCTTCCGTCTCTCCGTGATGAGATCGTTTCCTATTTCCCGAAGCTTGGCGAGCGCTACGGGCAAAGGGCCGGAACGATGAGCGGTGGCGAGCAGCAGATGCTAGCCATCGGCCGGGCCCTCATGTCTCACCCAAGGGTCATACTGCTCGACGAGCCGTCGGACGGCATCATGCCTCTCATCGTGAACCAGATTGCCGATATTCTCGTGCGGATCAACCGCGAGCGACGGATCACGGTGCTCATCGTCGAGCAAAACGTTCCGTTGATCGCCCGGATGACCGACGAGTGCGCCATTATCGAGAAAGGGCGCATCGTTCTGCAAGGTAGCCTCAAGCAGCTCGAACAGAGCGACACGATGCATGAGTATCTGGCCGTCTAACGGATCGATCCGGGCCAGCGCATGAGTCGAGAGCAGATCGCGATTTAAAGGCCGAGAGCCGGCGCGCGCGAGGTCCACCGATCTGCGCTCATCGCTAGATTTGACGTTGCTTTGAACCCCGGCCCGAGCCATGCAAGACAGCGTCCGCCTGAAGGCGCAAATGGCGTCGGAAACGTCCCCAACGGGTCAGCATGAGCCGCCATAGTGGCTTTGACGGAGATGGATGGTTCGCCCCATGGTCGTTGAGCTTAGGTTAGGGAGGACTTGAAATGCAGGCGGTGCGCCTCGAAAACGTAGGGCAGCTTTTCGTTCGAGAGGTGCTCAAGCCCGTGCCAGGGCCGGATGACCTGCTGGTCCGGGTTGAGGCCAGCGGCATTTGTGGAACCGACCGCCACCTCTTGCACGGGGAGTTTCCCAGCACGCCGCCCGTCACGCTCGGCCATGAATTCTGCGGAATAGTCGAGGCGACGGGCAGCGCTGTCGAAGGATTTCGAACAGGGATGCGGATCACGGGAGACCCAAACATCGCGTGCGGACGCTGCGACCAATGCCTTGCGGGGCGCATCAATCTCTGCCGCAATCTTCGTGCCATTGGAATACATCGCGATGGTGGCTTTGCTGAGTATGTTTTGGTTCCACAAAAGCAGGCACACGAACTGCCGCTGTCATTGCCGGCGGCGCATGGTGCCTTCTGTGAGCCCTTGGCCTGCTGTCTTCACGGCGTCGATCTTGCGGAGATCAAGGCTGGATCCTCGGTGGTCGTCTTGGGTGGCGGAGTGATCGGACTCTTGGTTTTGCAACTGGCCCGGTTAGCGGGGGCGACGCGTGTCATATTATCTACGCGCCAGCAATCACGTCGCAGCCTGGCAGAAGATACCGGCGCGACCGCAACCATCGATCCCTTGGCGGGCGACATCATCGCCGCAATCACCGGGCCGAATGGGCCTTTACCTGGTGGCGCCGACGTAGTGTTCGAGTGCGCGGGGGTTGCTGAGACCGTGGAACAAACGGTGGGACTCGCCCGTCCGGGCGGTACGGTTGTCGTCCTCGGGGTCATGCCACAGGGCGCGAAGGTGTCGATTGAACCATTTGACATTCTATTTCGCGAACTGCGCATCTTGGGCTCTTTCATCAACCCATTCGTGCACAAGCGCGCCGCCGATCTGGTCGCATCCGGTGCAATCGAGCTGGACCGGTTAATTACCAGGCGAATATCGCTGGAAGAAGTTCCACACGTGGTTTGCAATCCACCTGCCCCCGGAGAGGTCAAGGTGCTCATCGTTCCGAATGCTATTGGTAACGCCCCGCTCAGCTAGTACCCGCTATGGCGATTGAGTGATTCACGTCCTATTGTAATAGGAGACAACGTTTGGATCGGCCAGCGCAGCATCATTTTGCCAAGCGTGATGATCGGGAACAATAGCATAGTCTCTGCAGGCTCCGTTGTTATCAACAATGTACCACCGAACGCAGTTGTGGCGGGTTTTCCT
>JBBPYT010000046.1:0-6882 GCA_038199665.1 Hyphomicrobiales bacterium | reverse complement strand
GGACAACATCCTGCTCGCCCTGAAAGCGCCCCGCGGCGCTTTCGGGACCCTGTTTGGCAAGGCGCCGCCGGACCAACAGGGGCGCATCGACGCGATCCTCCGCACGATCCGCCTCGACGACCATCGGGCACGACCCGCCGACGGCCTATCGCACGGCCAGAAGCAATGGCTCGAGATCGGCATGCTGCTGGGGCAGGACCCGAAGCTGCTCCTGGTCGACGAGCCGGCCGCCGGCATGACGGATGCCGAAACCGCGATCACGGCCGAACTGCTGCGCGACATCGCCCGAACCCATTCGGTGGTTGTGGTGGAGCACGATATGGCCTTCGTACGCGACCTCGGCGTCAAGGTGACGGTGCTGCACGAGGGCGCGGTGCTGGCTGAAGGGCCGCTCGACCAGGTCAGCGCCGACCCGCGGGTCATCGAAGTCTATCTGGGGCGGTGACCCTGCTAGGAGCCGAATTGCGGGCCTTTGAACCAGAACACCGGCTTATTGCGCTAGTCGAACACGCAATCGTTCGACATGGGGGCTTTGACGACATCCCCGCTACCAATGCAGATCAGGGTCGTGAGCGACCCTTTTTGGAGTTTCGCCACGTGCGACTTTTCCGTATCCGCGAACGAGAACTGCGGTTCGGAGAACATGTTCACGCCGCCTTTCATTGTGATGTATGGCGTTCCCCAGAGGTTCGAGTTGATGCTGTCGATGGTGCCGGAAACGCGGTATCGCTGCCCTTTGAATGTTTCGTCGGCTGCAACCGAGTTTGCCGAGTAGGCAAGCGCGAGATCGCTAGGCGTAAAGCTGATGAGCGGCGCGCCAGGGGTGCGGCTAGAGCTACCGCCCGCAGCGTGCCCGCTGGCCCCGGTTCCATTGCCCTTGAGACCACCTAAAACAACGCTGCCCAGAACGATGAAAGCTGCAACTTTGATAAACGACCCATGATCTCCTGCTGCAACGAGCGGGAGGTTCCGGAAAGCATAACAAACGGTCATCTTTGGTTGTATTTCTTCGCTGCAAAGAACCAGTGAGTTTAGGTTTGGTTAAAGGTCGGAATAGCCCGCTGTAAGTAGTTTTAGCGACCGCGCTGCTTTTCACCGAGCCCGCGCGATGGAGACACCAAAGCCATGCTGAACGTCGAATCGGTCGATCTTTATTACGGTGCGGCCCAGGCGCTGCGGGGGGTCTCGATCACGGCGACCCCGGGACACGTCACTTGCGTGCTGGGGCGCAACGGCGTCGGCAAGTCCTCGCTGTTGCGCGCCATCGTGGGCCAGCAACCGATCCGGTCCGGGCGCATCTCCCTGCACGGGCAGGACGTATCCCGCCTTCCGACCCACCTGCGGGCGCGGCGAGGCATCGGCTACGTGCCGCAGGGCCGCGAGATCTTCCCGCTGCTGACCGTTCGGGAAAACCTGCTCACCGGTTTCGCGTCCGTGTCCCGCACGATGCGCACGATCCCGGACGAAATCTTCGAACTCTTCCCCGTGCTGAAGAGCATGATGGGGCGCCGCGGGGGCGACCTTTCGGGCGGCCAGCAGCAGCAACTTGCCATCGGGCGGGCCCTTGTGACCCGCCCGAAGCTGCTCGTTCTCGATGAGCCCACCGAGGGCATCCAGCCTTCCATCATCAAGGACATCGGCAGAGCGATCGACTACCTGCGCCGGAGGGGGGACATGGCGATCCTGCTGGTCGAACAATATTTCGATTTCGCCCGCGATCTCGCCGATACTTTCGTCGTCATGGAACGCGGCACAGTGGTCATCGCGGGCACCAAGGCAGACATGGTGGAGCACGAAGTGCGGGCGAGACTGTCAGTCTAGTGCGGCACTGGCCGCAGTTGGCGCTTGACCCCGCACGCGCCCCGGCACCTGGATGGCGCGACCGCCATCCGGGGAAAGAGGAATCGATGCAGCGCCGCGAACCTGATCAGGCGCTCGTTCCCGAATATGTCCGGGCGGTGGGCGGCGTTCGGGTGGTGCTCGGAGCGAGCTCCGAGCGAACGGTGGCGTTGGAACGGGCGGAAAGCGGTGGCTACCGGGTTCGCTTCCCCCGCCCCCGCGAGCCCACGCTCGCAGGCATCTGCGAAGCCGTTCTGATCAACACGGGCGGCGGCATGGCTGGGGGTGATCGGGTGCGGACCGAGGTGCGGGTCATGCAAGGAGCATCCGCAGTCGTCACGACGCAGGCGGCGGAAAAGATCTACCGGTCGCAAGGTCCCCTGACCGAGATCGATATCGCGCTTCGGCTCGACTCCGGAAGCCGCCTTGCCTGGCTTCCGCAGGAGATGATCCTCTTCTCCGGTAGTCGCTGGCGGCGCAGGCTGACGGCCGATGTCGTGGGCGATGCGGCGCTCACGCTACTCGAAAGCGTCGTTTTCGGACGCGTGGCCATGCGAGAGGCGGTCGAGCAAGGCTTCTGCCATGATCGCTGGCGAATTCGGCGCGACCGGCGCCTCGTCTTCGCCGAGGACGTTCGGCTCGATGGAAATCCTGCGCGGCAACTGCTGCGCAAGGCGTCCGGCGACGGAGCGCGGGCGTTGGCCACCATTTTGTACATCGCGCCGGATGCCGAGATGCGCATCGAGGAGGCTCGGGGCATAATGGCCGACGCACGGTCCGAGTGCGGGGCGAGCGCGTGGAACGGCATGCTGCTGGTTCGCTTCGTCGCACGCGACCCGCAGCTCTTGAGGTGCGACCTGGTTCGGTTCATGGAAAAATTCCGCGGCTCGCCGCTGCCGCGCTCCTGGTAATCTGCAGGAAGGGACGATGCGACTCACGCCGCACGAAAAAGACAAGCTCCTGATTGCCATGGCGGCGATCGTCGCGCGGCGGCGGCTCGAAAGGGGGGTGAAACTCAACTTCCCCGAGGCGGTCGCGCTGATCACGGATTTCATCGTCGAGGGTGCGCGCGATGGGCGTTCCGTCGCCGACTTGATGGAAGCCGGCGCGCATGTTCTCAAACCCGATCAAGTCATGGACGGCATCGCTGCCATGATCCCCGACGTACAGGTCGAGGCGACCTTCCCGGACGGAACGAAGCTCGTCACCGTTCACGAGCCGATCCGTGGCGCCGAAACCTCGCTGTTTCCGGGCGAAGTCCTGGCGGCGGCCGGAGACTTGATCCTCAACGAAGGCCGCGCCTCGATCGCCCTCGACGTGGCCAATACCGGCGACCGGCCAATCCAGGTCGGGTCCCACTACCATTTCTTCGAAACCAACCCCGCCCTGTCTTTCGAGCGCACCAAGGCGCGCGGCATGCGGCTGGACATTCCGGCCGGAACGGCGGTGCGCTTCGAGCCGGGGCAGACACGCGAGGTGAAGCTCGTCGCACTGGCCGGCGATCGCAAAGTCTACGGTTTCCGGCAGAACATCATGGGCGAACTCTGATGGGGTACAAGCTTTCCCGCGCCGCCTATGCGGACATGTTCGGGCCGACGACCGGCGACCGCATGCGCCTCGCCGATACCGAACTCATTCTCGAAGTCGAGAAGGACTTCACGACCTACGGCGACGAGGTCAAATTCGGTGGCGGCAAGGTCATCCGCGACGGCATGGGCCAGAGCCAGGCCACGAATGCGTCCGGGGCCGTCGATACGGTCATCACCAATGCGGTCGTGCTCGACCATTGGGGGATCGTCAAGGCTGACGTCGGCCTCAAGGGGGGCCGCATCGCGGCCATCGGCAAAGCCGGCAATCCCGACATTCAGCCGGGCGTTGCGATCATCATCGGACCCGGCACGGAGGTGATTGCGGGAGAGGGCAAGATTCTCACGGCCGGTGGCTTCGACTCGCACATCCATTTCATCTGCCCCCAGCAGATCGACGATGCACTGATGTCCGGGATAACAACACTGCTCGGCGGCGGTACCGGCCCGGCGACCGGCACCAATGCCACGACCTGCACGCCGGGCCCTTGGCACCTGCATCGCATGATCTCCGCCGCCGACGCGTTCCCGATCAACATCGGCTTCGCCGGCAAGGGCAATGCGGCGCTGCCGGGGAGTCTCGTCGAGCAGATCCTGGCCGGCGCCTGCGCGCTGAAGCTGCACGAGGACGGGGGGACGACGCCGGCGGCGATCGACTGCTGCCTTTCCGTTGCCGACGAGCATGACGTCCAGGTCATGATCCACACCGATACGCTGAACGAATCCGGTTTCGTCGAGGATACGATCGCGGCGTTCAAAGGCCGCACGATCCACGCCTTCCATACGGAAGGAGCAGGTGGCGGCCACGCGCCCGACATCATCAAGGTCGCCGGACTCTCCAACGTCCTGCCGTCATCGACCAATCCGACGCGGCCCTTCACGATCAATACGCTCGACGAACACCTCGATATGCTGATGGTGTGCCATCATCTCGATCCGTCGATCTCGGAGGACCTTGCTTTCGCCGAGAGCCGCATCCGCAAGGAGACGATCGCGGCGGAAGACATTCTGCACGACATCGGGGCACTCTCGATGATGTCGTCGGACAGCCAGGCGATGGGACGCATCGGCGAGGTGGTGCTGCGCACCTGGCAGACCGCGCACAAGATGAAGGTGCAGCGCGGCCGGCTTCCGGGCGAGGCCGACAACGACAATCTGCGCATCAAGCGTTATGTCGCGAAATACACCATCAATCCCGCCATCACGCATGGCGTCTCGAAGCACATCGGCTCGATCGAACCGGGGAAGCTTGCGGATCTGGTGCTCTGGTCGCCGGCCTTCTTCGGGGTGAAGCCTGATCTCATCATCAAGGGCGGCATGATCGTCGGCGCCGTGATGGGTGATCCGAATGCCTCGATTCCGACGCCGCAGCCCGTCCATTATCGTCCGATGTTCGGCGCCTTCGGGAAAGCACGAACCCAGACGAGCGTGACCTTCGTCTCGAAGGCGGCCGCCGAAAGCGGCCTGCGCGAGAAATTGGGGCTCGCGAAGGAGCTTGTTCCGGTCGAGAACACGCGCGGCGGCATCGGCAAGGCTTCGCTCATCCACAATGACGCGACACCCGACATCCGCGTCGACCCCGAAACCTATGCTGTGACGGCGGATGGCGAGCTTCTGGTTTGCGAGCCGGCGGACGTCTTGCCGCTCGCGCAGCGCTATTTCCTGTTCTGAGAGCCGCGATGTTGCGCGCCACATCGATCGTTCGCAAGCCCGCCGTCAAGGCGGAGCACGTCAGCGACAGCGTCACGCTCGATCACGAGCGGCGTCATTGCCGGCGCATTGCGTTGAAGAGCGATGCCGGTGTGCGCTTCCTGCTCGACCTTGAAAAGGCTTGCGTGCTGGACGACGGCGATGCGCTCGGCCTTGAGGATGGCCGCCTCGTTCTCGTGAAGGCTGCCGCGCAAAGGCTTCTGGAGATCAGGGCGGAGAACCCGCTGCGCCTGCTCCGCGTCGTATGGCATGTCGGCAATCGACACACGCCCGCAGAGATCACCGCCGATGCGGTTTATATCGAGGACGACCATGTGCTGGCCGCGATGGTGCGCGCACAGGGGTGCAGCGTGCTGTCGGTCCTCCGGCCGTTTCGTCCCGAGCGGGGCGCCTATCACGGCGGGCACGCACACGGTGATCACGACCCGCAGGCACAACACGGGCAAAACAGCGCGAACTCGGCATGAACGATCTCACAACGCAATTGCCGCTAGCGATCTGGATGTCGCCGATGTTTCCGGTCGGCGCCTTCGCCTATTCGCATGGGCTGGAATGGGCATTCGAAGCCGGCGAACTGCCGAACGCTGCGGCGCTACTCGCGTGGCTCGACACGCTGCTTGGGCAAGGGGCGCCGCGCAACGATGCCATCCTGCTCGCTGAAGCCCACCGCGCCGCGAAAGCCGGAAACCGGCAGACGCTCGCTGAGATCGGCGAACTCGCCTTGGCTTTGGCGACAAGCCGCGAGCGCCGGCTGGAGACAGCAACCCAGGGCAACGCGTTTCTGCTGGTGATCAGCAAGTCCTGGCCATGCGCGGCCCTCGACCTTCTCGACCGAAGCGACGAGGACGATGTCGCCTATCCGGTCGCGGTCGGGATTGCGGCGGCCGGCCACGAGCTCGCGCTTTCGACCACGCTCGAGATGTTTCTTCTCGGCGTCGTCTCCAATCTGGTCTCGGCCGCTCTTCGGTTGGGCGCCGTCGGGCAGACCGACGGGCAGGGGGTGATCGCGGCGTTGTTGCCGACGATCTGCACTATCGCACAGAGTTGCGCGGATGCCGCTCTCGACGACCTCGGCAGTTCGGCGTTTCGGGCGGATCTCGCGGCTTTGAAGCACGAGACGCAATATACCCGTCTCTTCCGCTCATGACAGGAGAGGATCACTTGAACGCTGCGATGACGTCGTCCCCGCGTGGTCCTTTGCGCGTCGGAATCGGCGGCCCGGTCGGCTCCGGAAAGACGGCGCTGATGGAAGCGCTGTGCAAGCGACTGGCCGGCCGCTACGAGCTCTGCGCCATCACGAACGACATCTATACCAAGGAGGATGCCGAAATCCTCACGCGGGTGGGCGCGCTGCCGGCAGAACGGATCATGGGAGTCGAGACAGGCGGCTGTCCACACACCGCCATCCGCGAGGATTGTTCGATGAACCTTGCCGCAGTGGAAACGATGACCAAACGCTTTCCGGGTCTCGATCTGGTTCTTGTCGAATCCGGTGGCGACAATCTCGCCGCGACCTTTTCGCCCGAGCTCGCCGATCTGACGGTCTACGTCATCGATGTGTCAGGGGGCGATAAAATTCCGCGCAAGGGAGGGCCGGGAATCACCCGCTCGGACCTGCTCGTCGTGAACAAGATCGATCTTGCGCCTTTCGTCGGCGCGGACCTCTCGGTCATGGAACGGGATGCCAAACGCATGCGCGGCACTAGGCCGTTCGTGTTCACGAACATGAAGGACGGCCCAGGGGTGG
>JBBPYT010000045.1:0-2873 GCA_038199665.1 Hyphomicrobiales bacterium | reverse complement strand
GGCTTGGCTATTCTGCCCGGTCAGGACGTTGGCGTGCAGTTCCAAGTCGATGTTCTTGGACGAATCGGCACTCTCGGGTGCGCCGCCCGGGCCCGAAGCGCCAAGCCAACGCAGGAAGGGCCTTGCATCGACGTTGGGACCGCGGGCGACGAGCTTCAGGACATCTCCCGATTGCGTAGCCTCAAGACGAAGATCGTCGCCCGGCGAAAATCGCACTTGCGTCAGCTTGGCCGAGCTGAAGCTTCCGCCCGCTTCGAGTTCGGCCGATCCACGGATCGTCGCGCCGCCGCCGTCGAAAACGATGTTGTCGAGCGAGTCACCGCCATCGTGTTGCACGACGGTGAAGGTCGCCCTCCCGGGCTTGCCGGCGGGCTTGGTGAAGCCGGGGACAAGCCCGTCGATCGCCGCCCTGCCGAAATCGACGTCGACTGCCGCTCTGCTTTTCTCACCCTGTGAAAGCGATGTGACAATATGAGCCGTGACAATGCCCGTCAGGCTCTTGCCCAGATTGATCCCGGCCTTGGCCCGCGCGGCGTCGTCCAGGGTGATATTGATGACGGCCTCGCTCGGACCGCCGCCCGCCGCCTTTTTCAGCTCGATCGACGCGGGCGCACCGAACATCCGTCCGTCGCCTTTCGCGTGGAGCCCATTTCTATCGGCAATGAGCTGGAGGTTCGTGTCGACAAGATTTTCCTTACCGATCAGCTTTTCGGCAATGAAGCTGCTGGCGGTGGCGTTGGCCGTGATTTTCGCTTCCTCCGGCGGGACGTGCTCGCCCAGCCGGAAGGCGATCGCCACATGCGCGTCGACCTGGCCCTTAACGGAAGACGCATCGATCGGTACGTTCGCATAGGGTTTCAGTGCGTCCCGCGATAGCAGGTCGGCAACCGCGTCGATGTTACCGGTCACATGGGCATTGACCGTCGCCGGTGTCGGCTTGGGGTCGGTATCCGCGACATTGAAGCTGCCGTCGGCGAGCGTAAGCTTCCGGCTGGGAGAGACCTCCATGGCGCCGCGCGTAACCGCGAAGCCGGCGGTATGTCCTGTCACCGTTCCGGTCCCATCGAGACCGGTCAGCATCGGCACCCCGGCCATGAAGCTCAGCGACATGTCGGAAACAGCATAATCGACGCGCACGTGATCGTCCGGCACGGAATGCTGCGCCCGCATGGTGGCGATATCCTGATCGGTCAGGTCGACCGTCGCGGTGCCGTGGTCGACCGTGCCTCCTTTCAGGTTGGCCAGAAGCCAAGCCCGGACCGGCGCGGCTATGAAGCTCGGCCAAAGCCTGACCAGGGCCTGCGCCGGCATATGCTTCACCGAGCTGGTATTGCGCAATCTGAGGCCGTCGCCCTGCATGCGCAGGTCGCCCGACATCTCAAAGGACACTTCCGGGCCCGAAACCTCGATGCGATCGATCACGAAGCGGCGCTCGCTCGGCAAGACGCGAAACGCCATGGAAGAACGGGCGATCTTAATGGGCTTCTCGCCCGGGCGTTCCGTTCCGAAGGTTCCCGACGCCTGCGTTCTGATCGACCAAGCTTCTCCCGCCGAGCGAGGCAGATCGACATGACCTGACATGACGAAGTCGGACTCACCGGCCCGAAGTTCGGTTGCGTCGATCTCGATCCCACGCTTCGCTTCGTCGAGATGAAACCCGCCTGCCACCGAATCCACCAGCAACGGTTCATGGTCCGGGTCGTCGAGCTTGAAGTAGCCGGCCCCGAGGGTGAAGCGGCCGTCGGCCTTATCAAGCGCGCCGTTCGCGTCGAGATGAAATCCCATGGTTGCAGAAACCGGCATGTCGAAATCGAAGCCGACGCTGCGCAGGCCGCCTGCGAGCGTGATCTCGTCGAGCGAAAGATCGTGGACTTCGACGGTCAAATTCTTGGTCGCATCCTCCGCCTGGCTTGCCCGCGCCGCCAAGGTCCAGCGTCCCGCCGGCCCATCCGCCGCAACCGAAAGTTTCGCCGAACCGTCCCCGGCTTTCTCGAAACTCAGCTCGGCATTGTTGAATACGGTACTCGTGCCGTGGGTCCGGTCTTCGAGCATCAAACGTCCGGTGATGTCGACGCTGTCGAGAGCGCCCAACGCACTGTCGGGCGCGGTCGTGGCGTCGACGAGGGAGCGCAAAGCCGCGCCGAGCGCCCGCAAAGCCGCATTGGCGGGCTCGGCCGGTGTGCTCTTGGTCAGGTCGGTTTCCGAGGTGGGGGTCAGGTGCGCGGCTCGCGAAGCGCCGGAAAACGCGCTCGAGAGCGGAAAGGCGGTTGAACGATCCGTCCCGGCCGACACGGCAACTTGCCCGTTTGGTAGAATCAGCAGGCGCAGGTCGACATCACGGATCTCGAGCCGCGTGGGGCTGATCTTGCCGACGAGAAGCGCCATCGGATCGACCGCGATTTCGGCCTTGGGTGCCGTGATCACCGGCCGGTTCGCGCTGTCGGAAACCGAGAGCCGGTCGATGGTCAGGGCGGGGCCATGGTCGGTGGCTTCGACGGACGTGCTTCCGAGATCGAAGGCGTAGCCGTGACCGACCCGTTCATTGAGCGTAGCCATAATCTGCGGGCCGAGGCCGAGCGCGATCGGGCCTTGCGCGAGTCGCGCGAAGAGCAGTCCGCCGCCAATCAGTCCGAGGCAAACGACGCTGACCACGAACGCCGCGACCGTAAGGCAGGCTCGCCTCAGCCGTGGCCTTCGTCGCCGCGACGGCCGAATGTATGGACGAGAGGACGGCTCGTACCCATCGTGATGCGTGGGCTGACCGTCGCCGTGACCATCTTGCCTGTCGTGTCTTTCGGCCAAGCCGTCATGCTCCTCGTGTTGACGGAAAGGCTGGATCCAACCTTATTGAGGGCGTTGCGCCGAGGCGGGCC
>JBBPYT010000044.1:0-5852 GCA_038199665.1 Hyphomicrobiales bacterium | reverse complement strand
CTGGCCAGCGCGACCACGATCGAGTTCAGGTATGGCCCCAAAGTATTGTTCTGCAGCAACATGAAATTCCATGCCTCGAGCGTCGGCCGAAAATCGAGGAAGGGAATGTAGTAGGGGCCGCTATCGACTTCGACCTCGATTTTCAGGGAAGTGACGAGAACCCAATAGAGCGGAAAAAGCACGACCAGGGTGCAGACGGTCAGAATCCCATAGGTTGCGATCTTCGGGACAGGCGCCATGTCGTTGAGGCTCTTCGGCTCGAACAGACGCTGCATTAAAGATCGTACGTCGGGCTGGCGCGTCACTGAAATCTCCGGGTTCGCCGAACGACGTAGTTGAAGAACGAGACGCAGGTGACGGTCGATACGAACAAGAGGAGATAGCCGATGGCCGCCGATCCTCCGAGATCCTGGGTGCGCCAGGCGATGAAGGAATGGAGCGTCAATGATTCGGTTGCGAGCCCAGGCCCTCCCGCAGTGAGGACATTCGGCATGTCAATGATCTTGAAGGCCTCGATCAGGCGGATCAGCACGACGGTCGCAGCCACTGGGGCGATGGCCGGCCAGGTTATGTCGCGGAAGATCTGCCAGCTCCCGGCACCGTCCACGCGCGCCGCCTCGACCTGATCGCGGGGTTGGTTTTCGACGGCGGCGAGGAGCACGATGAACATGAAGGGAGTCCACTGCCAGGTGTCCCCGATCAAAACCATCAGCCGGGCCGACCAGGCCTGTGTCGCCCAGGACCAATCACTGAAGCCCAGCCACCGACTGAGAGGAGCGAAGGGGCCCTTCTGCATGTCGGCCAGCATGCGGAAGATGTAGGCGACGCCGACCGGGGTCACCATCAGCGGCATGAAAAAAATGACTCGAAACCAGTTCCGGCCACGGATCGGCTGGGCGCAGAGCAACGCGAGCCCGAGCCCGAGGAGGAATTGCACGAACACACCAACGAACACGTAAAGCAGCGTCGTGAGAAGCGTCCCCTGAAAGCCCCCGGCGAAGGTCGTCCCGAGGGCGGCGAGCAACAGGGCCGCTGCAAGGCTCGCCGAGATCAACCGGCCAATGAATCCGAGCAAGCTGAAGTCGCTCGCCACGGAGCGGGCGAGCCAGATCAGCATCAGCACGACAAAGACGCCGAACAGCGCCCACCCGATCCAGCCGATCGGCTTGAACGTACCGATGAAATGGTATTGCTGCGCTCCGGTCAGAAGTCGGCTGAAATTGTAAAGACCGATGAAGGTGAGCTTGAAGCTTCCCGCGGCGAGCGCGAAGCGCGACAGCGACAAGTAGGCGGAGATGATCAGGGGAAAAATGGCGAAGACGAGCAGGATCAGCACCGCCGGCAGCACCATGATCCGACCGCTGTTGCGGTCGACCCATTCGCCGACCCTGTGATAAACCGGAGTCTCGACGTCGGTTACGGCCATCGCTTCATCGGCTAGGAGCATTGCTGGTCACGTCGCCGGTCACACTGAGCAGCCTGGCGCGGCTGAATGCATGATCGATTTTGGGCTCACGAGCAATCGATGCTGCTCAGATTTCCGAGTGTCGGCGAACGTGCGAGGATTTGCGTGCTCGCACGCCATCCTCTCCCGCTTACGGGAGAAGATGGCACGCGTCATCGGCCCCGCTCAGCGTTGCACGCCGAGCGTTCCCTTGTAGAACTTCAGCTGTTCGGCCTTGCCGAGCTGATTGTTGAGGTCGTTCCAGCCGTCCTCGATCGTCTTGATCGTGGTCTCCTCGTCAATCTCGCCGGACAGGAATCGCGAGACTGCCTCGTCGACAACCACCTGCTGATACTTCTGGTTCTGCGGGATGCGCAGGTCGAGAATCATGTTCGGGCTGTTGAGGCTCGCCTGGATGGCGCCGAGATAATATCCCGCCGCCTTTTCGCTCATGCCGCCGTCCTTCCACGCTTTGCCGTAAGTCATCTGTGACGCCCGGTAAGGATTGAAACCGGTCTTGCCGATGGTCACGTCGACCCCCGACTGGGCCGGCTGCGATAGATATGAAAAGAAGGCGTAGGCAGCATCCTTCACCTTGGCATCCGCCTTGGCATTGATTCCCCCGCTCCAGCCACCGAAAGCCGCATAGGGTGCATGATTGACGCCATCGATGGCATTCGGACAAGTTTCCTTGGTGCATGCCTCGAGCTTGCCGGAGTCCCAGTTCAGCACTTCCTTGGCGCCTGGCGTGATCGCCGAACCGGTCTTGTCGATCACCTTGGAGGTCTTCGGGTCGACGGCGAGAACGCCGACATCACCCCAGTCGAGGTTGAGAGCGCATTTGCCGGAGACGAACAGGGGACGCGTGTCGCTCACGTCCATGTTGAGCTCGTCCGGCGGGCCGTACTTGGTAGATTCCTTGAGGAATTCGAGCGCCTTCCTGAAGGCTTCGTTATTGACCAGCGGCTTCAAGTCGCGGGTGTCGAAGAAGGTTCCCTGATTGGTGCCTTTCGCCTGGGTCATCGAGCCGACGACGTCGGTTACGAACCAGTAACTCTGCGCATTGCGCTTCTTGGCGATGCAGGAGCCGAAACCCTTGGTGCCGTCGCCGTTGAAATCCTTGCCGTTGAGTGCTTTGGCGTCCGCTAGATATTCGTCCCACGTGGTCGGCGGCTTCAGACCGGCCTTCTCCAGGACGTCGGTTCGGTAATAGAGCATGTGGAAATCGCCATCGAGCGGGACCAGGTACGTCTTGCCTCCGAAGCTCGATGAAAAGTCGCGAAAGAACGGGGCGATGTCGTTCCACTGTATGGCTTTGTCCTTGGCGATTCTGTCGCCGAGATCTTCGAGATAACCCCCCGCGACGTAGTCGACCATCCATTGGGGTGCGAATACGGCGGCATCGACCGAATTGGTTCCGCTCGCCCAGTCGGTCAGAACCTTCTGGTATAGATCGGAGAAGGGAACCGCGATGACGTTGATCTTCGCGCCGGTGAGCTTCTCGAACTCAGGCGCGCGCCGCTGCAGCGGCTCCTGGATGGCGCCGGTCTGGGTCATGACATTGACGGTGACGCCGTCGAATTGGCCCGCGGCCTGCGCCGGAATGGCTGCGGAAGCGAGCACCACACTCGCCAACATCGTCTTCCAGTTCCTAACTTTCATTTTCATCGGGCTCTCCCTCAATATCGTCGCGGTCTCTGCCGCTTTTTGTTCAATGGACGCTTCGGCTGAGCCGACTCGCGTCGAATGCCAGATCATCATTGATGGCGTCGCTACCGCGCAGCCACAAGGACAAGGGCTTTGTTGGACCGATCAGTCCATCGGACCATCAATGAAAGCTAAGGCTAATCAGCGCAAAACCGCAAGGGGTCGCATCCAGGCTCGCGCGATTCGAACACGCAGTCCCCTGGCCGCTCTCGCTCCGTCTCATGTTCCCGCCTTCGCAACACAAAGCCGGCGTCGTCCGATCGAAGCGGAGGGACGACACATCACAGGCCTCGAGACCGACGGGCGTCCGGTCGACCGCCGGTTGATTGTGGCGACGGATGTCCGTTGTACACTGCGGTGATCCGCCGAGAGGCCTCGCTCCTTAAAACGGGATCTTTGCCATGATCGCTCTTTCCGAAGCCACCCTCCGTCAGCTTGGTCCGGAGATTGCCGTTCCGGGCTACGATCGGAAGGCGCTGCGGGCCGGCATCGTTCATTTTGGTGTCGGGAATTTCCATCGAACCCACCAGGCCATCTACATTGATGCCTGCCTGCATCGACCCGGCCAGGAGGCTTGGGGCATCGTCGGCGTGGGGCTGACTGACGGGCCGGCCGCCCGCGCCAAGGCGGCCGCCTATGCGGCGCAGGACTGCCTCTACTCGGTGTCCGAATTCTCGCCCGAGGGCGGCGCGCAAACGCGCGTGATCGGCGCCATGATCGATTATCTGCATGCGCCCACGGATCCCGAGGCCGTGCTGGCCCGCTTGGCCCACCCCGACACCCGGATCGTGACGCTGACCATCACGGAAGGTGGCTACAACATCCGCGAGGGCGACGGCGCCTTCATGCTCGACACCCCCGACATTGCGCATGATCTCAAGGGTGGTGTGCCGCGGTCGGTTTTCGGCTTCGTGGTCGAGGCGCTTGGCCGCCGGCGCGCGGCAAGTCTGCCGGCTTTTTGCATTGCCTCTTGCGACAATCTTCGCGGCAACGGCGACACGGCCCGGAAGGCCTTCATGGCCTTTGCCCTGGCCAGGGACCCTGATCTCGCCGCCTGGATCGGCCGCGAGGCCGATTTCCCGAACAGCATGGTGGACCGCATCGCGCCCCAGGTCACCGAGTCCGATCGAGCCAAACTGAACACGCGGAGCGGCATCGACGATCGGCTGCCGGCGATGGCTGAAAGCTTCAATCAATGGGTCGTGGAGGATCGGTTTCGGCTGGGCCGCCCGGCTTTTGAACAAGTCGGGGTTGAGCTTCGCGACGACGTTGCGGCTTTCGTGGCCGTCAAAGGGCGGATGATCAACGCCTGCCACATGCTGCTGGCCTATCCGGCGATCCTATGCGGGTACCGGATCGTGCACGAAGCAATGCGCGACCAAAGGTTGGTCCGGCTGTTGACGACCTTTCTCGACCTGGACGTGATCCCGCATGTCCAGGGACCACCCGGACTGTCGATCGAAAAATACAAAGCCATGATCATCGAGCGCTTCTCCAACCCTGCCATCGGCGACCAGCTTTTGCGGGTTGCCGGCGACGGCGCCGCCAAGCTCCCGATTTTCCACGCCAAGACGCTTGCCACCCTTGTCGGAGCCGCAGCCGACATCCGTCGGGAAGCTTTTTTGCTGGCCTGCTTCGGCCGTTACCTCAAGGCGCGGCATGATGGCGCGATTCGCGACGACCGCGGAGTGGGATTCGCCGTGATTGAACCGGGTCTGACCGAGGACGACTGGGCCGAGGTCCGACGGCTCGATCCGGTCGGCGTCCTCCGCACCAGCCCGTTTCGGACTCTCGGCTTGGACAAGAACGACGCATTTAGAGGCGCATACGAGCATTTCGCATCGGCCCTCGCGCGCCAAAGCGCCTCGAAAACGCTGGATGATGTGCTGGGGTGAGGCCCGGCGGACCGCGTCTGCCAACCGAAATTTGGCGGCGCGGGTCGCCGTTTCGCTAAGGGAACGGAGCCGGGGTCCGGCGCGAGTGGCGCATTGCTCGTAGGTCTGCCGCTCGAGCCTACGAGAATATGGTAGGAAATTGCGCCACGTATATCACCGCTTCGCGCTTATCGGCTCCAAATGAAGCCCGGATCCCCTCCTTGAATTTGGCCGGTTCAGCGTGGTCGAGAACACCCCACGTCGCTGCAACGTTTCTGTCCGTAACTTCCTTCACGCCCTTCAGATTTTGCAGATCGGTCACGATCGCAACATGGCCACTTCCACTGGAGCTCTTCCAGGCTGCAACGACAAAATAACCTTGCGTGGCGTAGTGCGCCCTTAACGGCTCCAGCGTTGCCCTTCCCCAGGCTTATCCAAGGGGACCCTTTTGTATTTCGTCGAAAATGTCATTGGCCTGTCCGTTGCCCGTTACGCCGACCTCGATCCCGAGTTTTTCGCCGACGTACTTCACGAGGCCACTGCAATTCGCTTGGTTTTCCCGAACCGCGAATGCCTCCCCGCAGACATCGACGATTCGTTGGTGGGCTTCTTGGTGAGCCCGCGCTTCAGCTACTCTAGAGCGGGATGGCGCTGATGTGAATCGCTGAGGGGTTCCCAACTTGGTTGGTTTCTGATTCATGGAATGATCTGGGTTGGAGGCCAGGATGGATGACGCGACCCCTTTCGATGGATTTGCGGACACGGGCGATGGCGCGGCTTGCGGCGGGTGAGAGCGTCCGAGCTGTCGCTGTTGCGTTGAGTATTAG
>JBBPYT010000043.1:0-16772 GCA_038199665.1 Hyphomicrobiales bacterium | reverse complement strand
CTGGGCGATCCCGACTTCGTGAAGAATCCGGTGGCAGCCCTCATCGACAAGGATTACGCCGCCAAGGCCCGCAACGCAATCGCACCGGAGAGGGCAACCCCTTCTGCCGACCTCGGCCCCGGCGCGACCAGCCCGGAAGGGCAGCAGACTACGCACTTTTCGATCGCCGATGCAGCCGGGAACGCCGTCTCGGTGACCACGACGCTGAATGCATGGTTCGGGATCCGCCGCGTTGCCGGGCATACCGGCATATTGATGAACAATGAGATGGACGATTTTGCTGCCGCGCCTGCAGCAGCGAACATGTTCGGTCTGGCCGGCAGCCGAGCCAATGCGATTGCGCCGGGGAAGACGCCGATCAGTTCCATGAGCCCGACGATCGTGACGCGGGACGGCAAACTCGTTATGGTCATCGGCAGCCCGGGCGGCTCGCGCATCATTACGACGACATTGCAGGCCATCATCGACGTCATCGACTATGGCATGACGCTCGGCGAGGCGATCGATGCTCCGCGCATCCACGAACAATGGACCCCCGACATTGTGGAAACCGAACCCTACGCCTTGTCGCCGGATACGCGTAGCCTCCTCGAAGGGGCCGGATACGTGGTGAAAGAGAGGGCGCCCTGGGGGCAGGCCGAAGGTATCCTGACGCGTGCACCGGATCTGTCGGGTCAAGCCGCGGACCTGTCCTATCTGGAGCGGCCCGCTCGACCGTCCGCTCTTTATGGCGCGAACGACGTTCGCGGTCCCGCCGGCGCGGCGATCGGGTACTGAGCCGGCTAGGCCGTCCGCTCGGGGCCGGAGCAATGGGAGAGTGCGCGCGTGCCCGATGCCGACCCGATGCGAACGGACGAAGCTGTCGACACAAGCGGAACTTCGGCTCGCATAGAGCCGATTCCCACGCTTCCGATCTATTTCAAGCTGGTGGGCAGGCGCGCGCTTCTGGCCGGCGGATCGCTGCCGGCCGTCTGGAAGGCGGAACTGCTTGTCGCGGCGGGCGCCGAGGCGGTGGTCTGCGCTGCAGCGCCCTGCCCCGAAATGATCGAGTTCGCAAGCACCCGACATGGCGCGGTGGAGATGGTTCCTCGAGCATGGGAAGCGGAAGACTTCAAGGATTCGGCCCTCGCAATCGGCACACTCGAAGGACAAGAGGCCGTACGGTTCCGTGATGCGGCTCGGCGGGCGGGCGTTCCGGTCAACGTGGTCGACATGCCGGATCTTTGCGACTTCCAGTTCGGCACGATCATCGCACGACCCCCGCTTCTGATCGGGATCTCCACGGACGGGGCGGCGCCGGTTTTCGGTCAGGCCCTGCGGGCCAGGATCGAGGCCCTGCTCCCCCTGGCGGTGCAGGCTTGGGCGCAGGCCGCCAAGGATTGGCGACCCGACCTGCAAAAGCGCCGCCTCGGCTTTTCGGCACGACGCCGATATTGGGAAGCCTTCGCGAATTTCGCGCTCGACGGCTCGGGGCGACATCCGACCGAGGGCGACCGCGAGGCCTGCCTCAAGGTCGCCCTGACGGCCGAGTCGGCTCCGGAGGTATCCCTCATGCTGGTCGGAGCCGGCCCCGGCGATCCGGACCTAGTGACGATGCGCGCTGTTCGCGCGTTGCAGTCGGCGGAGGTCCTGGTGCACGAAGCCGGGATTAACCCAGGGATCCTGGGGCTTGGCCGGCGCGAGGCACGCCGCCTGTTGGAAGATCGGAAGGATGACATCACCGTCGCGGCGATCTCAGAACTAGTCATGGCGGGAAGGTCGGTTGCCTGGGTAGGCCTATGCGATCCGGCCTGCCAGAGATGGGGCTCACGGCGCGCCCGACTGATCGAATCCGGGCTCCTTTTTGCTTCTGTCAGGGGACTCCGTTGCGAAACCTGCCCGCAAGGCTGCGCCCCCGACCCATGAGTCGGTATTTTCCGTCCTGGACCGTCATTGGTCCGGTTTCAGCGTCCGTGTGCCCCCGTGCGACGCATGGCCGCCCTTCCGACCCGCCTGCGCCGCAAGACGATGGTTCTGGGAGAAGCTGCGCTTCTCCGGGTCGACGCTCTGGCCACCCTTTCGACCCGCCTGCGAGGCAAGTTCTGGATTTTGAGAGAAACTGCGCTTTTCATTGGGGACGCTTTCGCCGCCTTTGCGTGCGATAGCCCGGCGCTTTTCCAGATCCATGGAAGCAAAACCGCGCGTTGAACTTGGGACGAAGTGAGTTTCCTCGGTCATAATTCTCTCGCTTTAAACACTGTGCCTTTGGCTTGACAACGCAAGCCGCAGACGCGGGTTCCTTTCAACACGGCCCACGACGTCACTGCTATCCGGGAAGGAAGCGGCCTCGTGCAATTGGTCTGCTCTCTGACGGCCGACAGAGCACGGGCTTGCTGAGCCCGTTCCCGCCGTTCCCGGACGTGAGGGGAACCCGCTTGGTTCACACCGCACGAGCCTGAATGTCAGGATTGCGGTCGGCGTCGCGATCCGCCGCAGCATTGAGCTTCGGCCGCTGCCCCGGCCATCATCGAGATCGTCCCTGAATTTCAGGAGTTCCGCTACATTGTTGTGCTCGGCCGCATCCTGATCGCGGTCCCAGCAATCTCGGAGATCGTCGAGCTCGGCTAAACCTGCCGTCAGGGTGGTCGAAGCCGGAGTCGGAAACGCAGCCCGTTCTATCCGAGGTCCCTGCGCCTCTTTTTCGACCTTCTACCTGCTTCGGGCGCCCCGGCGTCGGCTTCCGCATGCCGAGCCGCCGGCTTGCTCCTGCTCCGAGCGGAGCCGCTCCGCTCGGACTCTTCGGAGACAGGCTCGACCCGACCGTCAGGTCCGTCCCGGCCCTGGACGGCGCGTGCGAACTCCCTGGCGGCCTGGCCTTTGACCTCGAACTTGGTTTCGCGATCGAAGATGCGGATCGCGCCGATATCCTGCTTCCTGATTCCCCCGCGGCGGCACAGCATCGGCAAGAGCCAGCGCGGATCGGCATTGTGTTTGCGACCACGATCGAGCCGGAACCACATTCCTGGTGCGAGTTGGCCGCCCTCCGGCACGGACGGGTCCGCGTCGCGGCGATCCGCCGTTCGGTGTCGTGGCTTTCCGCCTGGGTCGAGGCGCGGCTTCCGCAGGTCCTGATGGACGCCCGGGTCGATCACGTCCTCCGGGGCCGGCAAGCGGGATCTGTACACGCGCACAAGCGCCGCTGCGATGTCCTCGGCCGAGCGCTCCGCCAGAACCGCCCTCGCCATGGCGAGGTCCTCGTCGGTGGTTTCTTCCGCCAGCAACGGGTCCGACAATAATCTTTGCTGGTCGAGCGTGCGGATTTCGTCGGGCGTCGGGGGGCCGCTCCAGAGCGGCTGAGCTCCGGCGCCGACCAACATGGACTCGGCGCGCCGCCGCCGCGATTGCGGCACCAGAAGCACGCTCACGCCTTTGCGCCCTGCCCGCCCGGTCCGCCCACTGCGATGCTGCAGGGTTTCGGCATCATGCGGCAGGTCGGCATGGATGACGAGGCTCAAGGTCGGCAGATCGATGCCACGAGCCGCGACATCGGTCGCCACGCAGACCCGTGCGCGGCCGTCGCGCAAGGCCTGCAGGGCGTGGTTTCGTTCGTTCTGACTGAGTTCGCCGGACAGCGCCACGGCCGCGAAACCGCGCTCCAGCAGGACGGCCTGAAGGTGCCGGACGGTTTCGCGCGTGTTGCAGAACACCAGTGCACTCGGCGCTTCGAAGTAGCGCAGGAGGTTGACGACGGCGTGCTCGACCTCCTTGGGCAGCACGCGAACCGCACGGTATTCGATGTCCGCATGACCCCGTTCGCTACCGGTCACCTCGATCCGCAGCGCATTGCGCTGATATCGCTGGGCGAGCGCGGCGATCCCCTTCGGTATGGTCGCCGAGAACAGCAGCGTGCGTCGATCGGCTGGGGTCGCTTGCAGGATGAATTCGAGATCTTCCCGGAACCCAAGGTCCAGCATTTCGTCGGCTTCGTCGATCACCACGGCCTTGAGCTGGTCGATGACGAGGCTGTGCCGTTCGAGGTGATCGCGCAGCCGCCCGGGCGTACCGACCACGATGTGGACGCCGGCCGCCAACGCCCGCTGTTCACGCCGCGGGTCCATGCCGCCCACGCAGGGCACGACCCGTGCCTGGGCCGGCCCGTAAAGCCAAGCCAATTCGCGATGCACCTGCAGCGCCAGTTCGCGTGTCGGCGCCACGACCAAGGCCAAAGGTCCGGCCGGCGCCGGCAGGATTTCGGCGTCGCCCAGCAGCGAGGGCGCGATCGCCAGACCATAGGCGACGGTCTTGCCCGAACCCGTCTGAGCCGAAACCAGCAAATCGCGGCCGGCAGCATTCGGCTCCAGCACGGCTGTCTGAACCGGCGTTGGGTCGATGTAGTTGCGTTCGGCCAAGGCGCGAGCGAGAGCCGGTACGGCGGGGGGAAAAGTCACGGAGTTGGGTGAGCCTTGAGTGTGTCGTGCGGTCCGCAAAGTGATCGCCGCAGGGGACGCTGGGCGCGGAAGCACCGCCGACCAAAAGAGTCGAGTCCGCCTTTGCGGCGGCCAAGCTTTCCCCCACCCTAGTGCATAATCGTCGGGCGCTCCAGCCGCGGTTTTGGACCGGATGCCGTTCGGCGTGCCAGATGAGTCGCGCGATCCACACCGACAAATCGGCCTTGACACCCTCTGCTTCAAGCGATCAGCGTCATGATCGGCGTTCGGGACGGCTCTCAGCTGCGTCCAATCCGGAGTTTCAGGAGCGATGTCCCATGCCGAAGTGCCGGAGCTCAGTTCGCCCGCATGTTTCGCGCATGAGGCGGACGATGCCTACATGGGTTACATGTCGACGGGAGAGCTCCGGATGTGGCTGATGTGTCTGCTGGCTCTGGAGCGGGCCCATGAAGGCGCGCTAACCCGGCTCGATACGCATGGCGTCTCGCCCGAGAACGCCGTCGCAGGCGCGGAGCGGGTCGTCGAGAGCGCGATCAGCGCGATCGAAGCGTTGGTGCGGCCGTCGCAAGGCGCGGCCTCCGCTTCGTCGGACCAGCAGCTCGGCGGATCGATGGCGGATCGAGCCTATTCCGCGGAAGACGGCCAAGTCGCTCTCGCACACCACATCCGGCAGGCACTGCCGAAAATCCGCGATGACCGGATCGGAGCTCTCCTCCTCGGCATAGCTCTTGGGCATGAACGCACGGCTGCCCTTTTCACAGGTGCCCGTTGACCCGGAGCCAGGGCGGATCGCGTTCATGATCGGGGCTGCAAGTGTTCGTCGCGGTCTCGCCAGGAAACCGCACCCTGGTCAACCGTCCCTTGTCGTCCGAGATGCACAGTCGAGACGATTCGAAGAAAAGTCGGAGCGAATCGCGCAATGCCTGAAGCTAGGTCTCTTCGGCCGTTTGCCTACCGCCAGCTGTAGGGTAGACAGACCCGGCGCGCCGAATCGGACCCAAGCACACATCCAGGGAGCCAAGACGATGACGAACCCAACCATCACAGTTCGTGGGAACGGACCTTACGCGGTTACGGGTACGTTCGAGCTGAAGGACGCCGACGGAAACATCTATCCGGCCAAAACGACGATGATGCTTTGCCGCTGCGGCGCTTCCACGACCAAGCCGTTTTGCGACGGCACTCATTCGAAAACCGGCTTCCAGGCCGCTGAGCGCGCGGTCCCCGGTTCAGCAGAAAAATAGGCCCGGCGCATCGAGAGCGCATCCGCGTCTATTTGGTGCCGCCACCGACGCCGGGAGGGTTGTCCCTGGGATTTCCGCGCCCATTTCGGTAAAGGGATCGTGATGCTGAGGACATTGCTCGCGCTCAGCGCTGCTGCCATCCTGCTTTCCGGCTGCCTGCCTCATCGTTCGACCGATGCATTAGGCTCCAACCGGAACTGCATGAAGGACAACGCTAAATTTTCCGAGGCTTGGATCTGCATCAAGGCCAGGCTTGCGGCTCGGCAGACGAGCGGCACCGACCCGAAACGCGATGGTTTCGTGGAAGAAGGCGACCTTCTCGCCGAACAGGTTCGGGCAGGAAAGGTTTCGGATGCCGAGGCGAGAAGCCGGCTCTCCGCAGGCTTGTCGCGTGAAATCGGACAATGACACCGTGGCCGCGCTTTGCCCCGGCAACCACGGGAACGCTCGGAAAGCGCCGGCGCGCGATTCGTACAGATGATTGACATCAAATCCTTCGGAACCAATCGTCTGCTTGGTCGGCCGCATGCCGCGATCGAGGAAGCGAACCGACCTCCCGTCGGAGGCCGGATCACAAGGGGAGGTCGGCCATGGCCGACGCGCTCGGATTCGAGCCGGACGTTGCGATCCGCTGCCGCGACTACCGCATCGGCTGCATCGGCGCCGGCTTCATCATGGCCGAAGTGCAGCTCGCCGCTTACGCCGAGGCGGGCTTCCCGGTCGTGGCGATCGCGTCCCGGACCAGAGCCAAGGCGGCGGAAACAGCCGAACGTTGGGCCATCCCCATCGTGCACGACACGCCGGAAGCCCTGATCGAGGACCCGCGGGTCGAGATCCTGGACATCGCCTTCCCGCCGGATCTTCAGCCTGGCCTGATCCGCCACGCGCTCAAGCAGCCGAACATCAAGGGCATTCTGGCGCAAAAGCCGCTGGCGTTGAATTTTGGGGAGGCAAAGGCGCTTGCGGCCGAAGCGGAGAGCGCCGGCAAGCCACTCTCGGTCAATCAGAACATGCGCTTCGACCAGTCGATGCGCGTGCTCAAGCAGATCCTGGCCCGGGGCGACCTCGGGACGCCGGTCATCGCGACAATCGAAATGCGGGCGGTTCCCCACTGGCAGCCGTTCCTCCGGGACTACGACCGGCTGACGCTGGTCGCCATGTCGATCCACCATCTCGACGTGCTGCGCTTTCTGTTTGGCGAGCCGGCTGACATTTTCACCGCCGCGCGGAGCGACCCCCGCACCACATTCACACACCGGGACGGCATCACGGTGTCGACCGTACGCTTCCGGTCGGGCGTCCTGGCCGTCTCCCTGGAAGACGTCTGGGCCGGTCCGCGCGAAGATGGATTCGAGTCGGACACCTACATCAAATGGCGTGTGGAAGGCACCGATGGCCTGGCGCAAGGTACGATCGGCTGGCCCGACTATCCGCGCGGCTCGCCCTCGACGCTCCGCTACGCGTCGAAGACCGCAACCGGCGGGCGCTGGGTCGAACCGCGCTGGGACACGCGCTGGTTCCCCCAGGCCTTCAAAGGCGTAATGGAACAGCTGCAATGGGCGGTGAAGACCAACACCGTGCCCGAATTGACCGCGGCCGACAACGTCAGGACCATGGCGCTGGTCGAGGCCGCTTATCGGTCGCTCGATACGAACCGTTCCGTTCCGCTCGCCGAATTCGGCATGTGACGCTCACAAGATCGGGAAAAGCAAGCCATGATGCAGGTCGGCATTTTCACCGCCTACGTCCCCTACACGCTGCAGGAGACCGCGCAAAAGATCCGCTCGCTCGGCTTCAACACCGTGCAACTCGACCTGCATTTCAAGGACGTCGACGTTTCGGCTGGGCAGATCACTCAAGACAAGTGCGTGAGGATTCGCGAAACCTTCCGCGATCATGACCTGCCGATTTGCTGCCTCTCCGGCTACACCAACATCATCCACCCGGACAGGGCGGAGAGGGAAAAGCGCGTCGGCTATCTCAAGGAGATCATCCGCCACGCGCAATATCTCGGGACCCCCTACGTGATTTCGGAGACCGGCACCTACAACACCGAAAGCGACTGGGTCGCCCATCCCAAGAACAAGACCGCCGAAGGCTTCGAGGAATGCCGGGCGGTGATCGCCGACTTGGCGCAAACTGCCTACGATCATGGCGCGGTTTTCCTGCTCGAGACCTACGTCAACAACGTCGTGGGGTCGGTCGAGGAAACGGTGAAGATGTTCGCGGCCGTCGACCACCCCGGCCTCGGCCTGCTGATGGACCCGACCAACTACTTCGAGGTCCATAACATCGACCGCATGGACAGGGTCCTCGACCAGGTCTTCGACACGCTGTCCGACCGGATCAAGATCGCCCACGCCAAGGACGTGAAACGATCGGGCTCCGACAAGTCCGAGAAGCACGTCGACATCGGGGACGCCGACGCCCATGAGTCGCACACCTTCCGCGGCGTGGGCGAGATCGAGTTGCCGGCGCCGGGCCTCGGCACGCTGAACTACGACCTCTACCTCAAGCGCCTCGCGAGGAAACATCCCAACATCCCGATCATCATCGAGCATCTGGACGAGGCCGACGTGCCCCGCGCGAAGACGTTCCTGGATGGGAAGCTGCGCGCCCAGGGACTGTAGAGAGACGCGCTTCAGTTCTTCGCACCCGACCGGTCCGGCTTCGTCACCGGGCAGACTCAGCGTCGACGGCGACTGGTCCGGCAGGATAGGAGATTGCATGAGACAGCGTCTCCGCCCCATAGCGCGGGGGGACCATGCGAAGCATGGTGGTGGGGGCTGCTCCTAGCTAGGGCGGATCAGGCGGCCTCACCCGCGGCCAGCAGGTCGGCAAGCGACAAGGCGATGACCTCGGTCGCCTTGCGCAGATCGGCCAAGGGCAGCCGCTCGTCCGCGCGGTGCGCGTTGGCCTCCTCGATCGTGTGCGGCCCCGCGCCGTAAAGCACGGTAGGCACCCCCGCCGCCGCATAGTGCCGAGCGTCCGTATAGAGCGGAACACCTTTGGCCGCGACCGGCTCGCCCATGACCCGGGAGGCCCGAGAACACAGGATCTCGGCAAGCCGTTGGCCTCCCGCAAGCGGCACCAGCGGTTCCGCCAGCAGGATGCGCCGGATGTTCACTCGAGCCTCTGGGACGGCGCGCGCTGCCGCTTCGATCATATTGCGCAGTTCCCGCTCCACCTCCGCCGGATTCTCTTCCGGGATCATGCGGCGATCGAGGCGAAACGTCACGCGATCGGGCACCACATTGGTATTGATGCCTCCCTTGATCAGCCCGACCGTCAGTTGCGGACTGCCGATGCCGACAGTCGCTGAAACCCGGTTCGCCAGGGTTTTGCGCCATGCGTAGAGTGCGGAAAGAACCGCACTGGCGGATTCGAGAGCGTCGACGCCGGTGAACGGCTTGGCGGCGTGGGCGGAGCGCCCATTCACCTCCACTTCCAGATGCAGGCAGCCGTTGTGGGCGTTGACGACCGCATAGGAAAAACCCGCGCCGATCGCGAGGTCCGGCTTCGACAGCCCCGCCTTCAGGAGGAGTCCCGGACCGATTTCGCCGCCGGCCTCCTCGTCGTAGGTGATGTGCAGTTCGACCGTGCCCCTCAGCGGAACGCCCGCCCGTTCCAGCGCCAAGAGCGCGAACGCATAGGTCGCGATGTCCGATTTCGACACTGCGACGCCCCGCCCATACATCCAGCCGTCCACGACCTCCGCTCCGTAGGGGTCGTGCGTCCAGCCCTCGCCGGGGGGAACCACGTCGCCATGGGCGTTGAGCGCGACGACGGGGCCTGCGCCGAAGCGGCGGCGGTCGATCAAGTTGGTGGCGCTGAGCATCCCGCACCCTGCCACCAGGGCAGCGGGCACGGGGTGGCGCTCGACCCGCAAACCGAGGCCTTCGAGGAGTTCGGCGGTACGTTCAGCGTGGGCGGCGCAATCGCCGGGCGGGTTGTCGGACGGAATCCTGACCAGTTCCGCCAGGAACTCGATTTGGACCTCGCGATGCTCGTCGAGAAAGCGGTGGAGCGCGTCCGAAGCCTCGGCCGGTGACGCTTTGCTCGCAATGTTCATGTCAGTCATGGAACTCTCATTTCAGCGGCCGGCCGCAGCCGGATCCAGGTGTCGCAAGAAATCGACCAGGACGCGCGTTGCCACGTCGGCGTCGGCCGCGGCGATCGCCTCGGCCGGATTGTGGCTGATGCCGCGCTCGCAGCGGACGAAGAGCATCCCGATCGGACATAACGCGCTCATCGCGAGGCCATCGTGACCCGCCCCGCTCGGAAGCCTGGGCGCCCGAAGGCCGAGCCGGGCGATCGCTGCTTCGAGCGCGTCCATCAGCCAGGGCGCGCAGGGCGCGGCGGGCTCGTCGTAGACGCACGTCGCGGAAAGGCCCACCTCGCGCCGCGCCGCAATGGCGTCGAAGGCCTGCCGAATGTCGGCCAGCGCTGCGGCCCTCGTGGCATCGCTTGGACTCCGCACGTCGAGCGTGAAGGTCGACCTGGCGGGGATGACATTCACGGCTCCGGGCAGCACCTCGAAGCGTCCCACCGTCCCGACCAGGTTCGGCGTGCCGGTCGCGATGTGCTCGACGACGAGAACCATTTCGGCAGCTGCCATCAAGGCGTCCCGGCGCAGCCGCATCGGCACCGTGCCCGCATGACCCGCCTCGCCGCCGACCTCGACCTTGAACCGGCTGGCGCCGCTGATCGCCGTGACGATCCCGACCGGGAAGCCTTCCGCCTCGAGAACCGGCCCCTGCTCTATATGCACTTCGACGAAGCCGAGAACCCGCGCCTCGGGCCGCGCAACTGCGGCGATGCCGGAGGGATCGCAGCCGAAATCCTGCAGGGCGCGATGCAGGCTCTTTCCCTGCTCGTCCTCGACGTCGAGTGCGGCCGGATCGAACGTTCCCGCGACGGCGCGGGAACCGCTGAGGGTAGCGGTAAAACGCACGCCTTCTTCGTCGCCGAAAGCGATGACTTCGATGCCGAAAGGCAAGCGTGCGCCGCTCCTGGAGAGTTCGGAGACGGCCTGTATCCCGACCACCACCCCGAGATTTCCGTCGTAGCGGCCGGCGTCCCTCACCGTGTCGATGTGCGAGCCGATCAGCAAAACGGGCGCGTCCGGCACCGAGCCAAGGTAGCGGCCGACGACGTTGCCGACTGCATCGATGTCCGCCGTCATGCCGGCTTGCCGCATCCACTCCATGATGCGGAGCGCAGCGGCCTTGTGTTCGGGGGTGAGATAAAGCCGCGTCAGGCCCTTGGCATCGCTGGACAGCAGCGCGAGCTCATCGAGCCGCCGCATGACGATTGCGCCAGCTCCGCCCGATTCCTGCTCCCTTTCAGACACCTGCTGGAACATCCTCATCTGTCGTCTCTGGGCGGCCCCTCTCGGCGCGTGCCGATCTCGTGATTGGCCAGCAGTTCGAGAGCGCGGACCATGGCGGAATGGTCCCAGGCCGCTCCGCCGTTCGCTGCGCACGCGTTGAACAATTCCTGGCAGGTGGCCGTGTTCGGCAGGCTGACACCGAGCAGCCGCGCATTCTGCAGCGCCAGGTTGAGGTCCTTCTGGTGCAACTCGATGCGGAAGCCCGGATCGAAGGTGCGCTTGATCATCCGCTCCCCATGAACCTCCAGAATGCGCGAGGTGGCGAGCCCTCCCATCAGGGCCTGGCGCACCTTGACAGGGTCGGCGCCCGCCTTGGAGGCGAAGAGCAGCCCTTCCGCTACCGCCTCAATGGTGAGCGCGACGATGATCTGGTTCGCGACCTTGGTGGTCTGCCCGTCGCCGACGCCGCCAACCAGCGTCACGTTCTTGCCCATCAGATCGAACAGCGGCTTGACGCGGTCGAACGCCTGCTGCGGTCCGCCAACCATGATGGTCAAGCTGGCCGCCTTGGCACCGACCTCTCCGCCGGACACGGGAGCGTCCAGGTAGTCGCAGCCGAAAGCGCCGATCCGCTTGGCGAACTCCTTGGTGGCCGCAGGCGAGATCGAGCTCATGTCGACGACGGTCTTGCCGGGCGCAAGGCCTGCGGCGACACCCTTTGAGCCGAACAGGACCTCTTCGACATGGGGCGTGTCCGGCACCATGGTAATGACGACATCCGCCTGCTCGGCGACGTCGCGGCCGCTGGAGCATGCCGTCATGCCCGCTTGGGTCAGCGTATCGGGCACGCCCGAACGGCTATGGACGAACAGCTGATGTCCGCCCGTCCGCAGATGTCCGGCCATGGGAAAGCCCATGATGCCCAGTCCGATGAAACCGATTTTCATGATCGACGATCCATTCCGGGTTGACATCAGGCTCCCAGCCATGGCTCGGCCCAGCCGAGCCCCGCAGAGGTCGCCGCCTTCGGCCTGTATTCGCAGCCGATCCAGCCGCCGTAACCTTCGCGGTCAAGCGCTGCGAACAGGATCGGATAGTTGATCTCGCCGGTGCCCGGCTCGTTCCGGCCGGGATTGTCGGCCACCTGCACATGCGCGATCCGGTCCTTGAGACGGCGCCAGGTCGCGAGCAATTCACCTTCGGTCCGCTGCTGATGGTAGAAGTCATATTGCAGGTACACGTTGTCCGAGCCGACCTCGTCCATCACGGCCAGTGCCTTGCCGACGCGGTCGAGATGAAAGCCTGGGATGTCCTTCGAATTGACAGGCTCGACGAGCAGGCGAATGCCGGCGCGCTTCAGTTCTGCGGCGGCAAAGCGAAGGTTGTCGACGAGCGTTTGCCTGATGCTCTCGGCAGCCGCCGTCGGCGTCAATCCGACAAGGCAGTTGAGCTGCGGACAGGTTAGCGCGCGGGCATAGTCGATCGCCCGGCCGACCCCGTCCTGGAACTCGGCCCTGCGGTCCGGCAGGCAGGCAATGCCGCGCTCGCCGCCTCCCCAGTCTCCGGCAGGCAAGTTATGCAAAACCAATTCGAGTTCCTGTCGATGGAGAGCCTCGGCGACCTCTTCCTTTGCAAACTCGTATGGAAACATGAACTCGACCGCCGTGAAACCGTCGGCTTTGGCGGCCGCGAAACGGTCCAGGAATGGGTGCTCATTGTAGAGCATCGTCAGATTGGCGGAGAACTTCGGCATGGGTTGAGCTTTCCGGTTCCGATCAGTCGAGCAGGGCGATTGCGGTCGGAGCGTCGAGCGCGGCATCGAGCGCGAGGTCCTCGAATTCGGTGATCTTGTCGAGGTCCACGCCCATGGCGATGTTGGTCACTCGTTCAAGGATGATCTCGACCACGACCGGGACGCTGTGTTCCCGCATCAACTCGCGAGCCCGCCGGAAAGCTGGCCCGATCTCACCGGGCTCGGTCACCCTGACGGCCTGGCACCCCATGGCCCGCGCGACGCCCACGTGATCGACTCCGTAGCCGTTCATCTCCGGCGCATTGAAATTGTCGAAGGAGAGTTGCACGCAGAAATCCATGTCGAAGCCGCGCTGCGACTGCCGGATCAGCCCCAGATAGGAGTTGTTCACGACGACATGGATATAAGGCATCTTGAACTGCGCCCCGACGGCCAGTTCCTCGATCATGAACTGGAAATCGTAGTCGCCTGACAGGGCGACGATCTCCCGGTCGGGGTCGGCCGCGCGTACGCCGAGGGCCGCGGGCCCCGTCCAGCCGAGCGGGCCGGCCTGGCCGCAATTGATCCAATTGCGGGGCCGGTAGACATGCAGGAACTGCGCTCCCGCGATCTGCGACAAGCCGATCGTCGAGACGTAACAGGTATCGCGGCCGAAGATCCGGTTCATCTCTTCGTAGACACGCTGCGGCTTGATGGGCATGTCGTCGAAATGCGTGCGGCGAAGCATGGTCCGCTTGCGCTCGCGGCATTCGCCGGCCCAGGCGGACCGATCCTTCAGGCGACCGTCGCGCTTCCACGCCCCCGCCGTTTCCACGAGGAGGTCGAGGGCGGCGCCCGCGTCGGAAACGATGCCGTAGTCCGGTTCGAACACGCGGCCGATCTGTGTCGGCTCGATGTCCACATGCACGAAGCGCCGCCCCTTGGTGTAGGTCTCGATCGAACCAGTATGGCGGTTGGCCCAGCGATTGCCGATGCCGAGCACGAAGTCCGAAGCCAACATGGACGCATTGCCGTAGCGGTGGCTCGTTTGCAGGCCCACCATGCCGGCCATCAAAGCGTGGTCATCGGGGATGGTGCCCCAACCCATCAAGGTCGGGATCACGGGGGCGCCAAGGATTTCGGCGAACTCGACCAAGCGGTCGGACGCATCGGCGTTGATGATGCCGCCGCCGGCGACGATCAACGGCCGCTCGGCCTCGTTGAACATGGTGAGGGCCTTTTCGATCTGCGCCCGGGTGGCGCGCGGCTTGTAGACCGGGAGCGGCGCGTAGGTTTCGGCATCGAACTCGATCTCGGCGGTTTGCACGTCGAAAGGCAGGTCGATCAACACCGGGCCGGGCCGCCCAGAGCGCATGACGTGGAAGGCCTGCTGGAAGACGCGCGGCACCAAGGCCGGTTCACGCACCGTGACCGCCCATTTGCAGACGGGCTTGGCGATCGACTCGATATCGACCGCCTGGAAATCCTCCTTGTAGAGCCGCGCGCGCGGCGCCTGTCCGGTGATGCACAGGATGGGGATCGAATCCGCCCAAGCGGAGTAAAGGCCGGTGATCATGTCGGTGCCGGCAGGACCGGAGGTGCCGATGCACACGCCGATGTTGCCGGCCCGGGCGCGCGTAAACCCTTCCGCCATATGGGATGCCCCCTCGACGTGGCGGGCAAGGAAATGGCGAATGGTGTTGCGGGGCCTGATCGCCGCGTAGAGCGGGTTGATGGCGGCTCCCGGAATGCCGAAGGCGTCGGTGATGCCCTCGCGCTCCATGACCTGCACCGCAGCGGCCGCAGCTGTCATTTTCGCCATGAGGGTCCCCCTTGAGTTGCCTTGTTTCGAATGGAGGCTGCGGCCCGGAGTCGCCGAGCCGAAGTCTCAGACCTCCGGCATCAGGCCGCGCAGCCTCAAGAGGGCGATCCGCTCGATCTGGGCGAGGGCCTCGCTGCGCTCGGCGTCGACATCATGGGCGAGGCGCGTCCCGAACGCAGACAGAATGTCCTGCTTCGACAGGCCCTTGACCGCGATCACGAACGGGAACCCGAAACGCGCCCGATAGGCCTCGTTCAGCGCAGTGAATCGCTCCATTTCGGCGGGGCTCAAGCGGTCGAGACCGGCCGAACCCTGTTCGCGGGCCGATGCATCGGTCAACTGGCCCGCCAGAGCCAAGCGCCCGGCGAGATCCGGATGCGCCTTGATCAGATTGTCCTGCTCCATATCCGACAATGCTCGCATCTTGGCCACCAATGCCTTGTGCAGGCCCTCGGCCGTTTCTTGCACAGGACCAAGGCCGGCCGCGTAGGCCCGCTCGGCGATAACCGGCGTGTGCTCGAAGATGTTTCCGAACACCTCGAGGAAGAGCGCACGTCCCATCCGGCTCGGCCTACACCCACCCTCGGGAGGATGGTGCCGGATCCAGTGGCGGGCGATGTCGAGCCGTGTCGAAACCCATATGTCTTCGTGCGATTGGACATGATCAAGGAAGCGTTCCAGCGCCGCCGCACGGCCTGGACGCCCCACCAAGCGGCAGTGCAGGCCCACCGACATCATCGCCGGCCGGCCTTCGCGGCCTTGCCGGTAAAGCACGTCGAAACTGTCCTTCAGATAGGAGAAGAACTGATCGCCGCTGTTGAATCCTTGCGGCGTCGCAAAGCGCATATCGTTTGCGTCGAGCGTGTAGGGAACGATGAGTTGCGTCCGACCGCCGATGTCCTGCCAATAGGGCAGCTCGTCGGCGTAGGCATCGGCGAGGTAGAGGAAACCGCCCTCCTCGGCCCCGATGTGAAGGGTGTGGACCGAGGTCCGGCCCTGGTAGAAGCCGAGCGGGCGCGCGCCCGCGAGCTTCTCGTGGAGCCGGATCGCTTCCTCGACCTGGGCGCGCTCGTCGGCGTAGGAATAATCCCGGTAGTCGATCCATTTAAGACCATGTGTGGCGATCTCCCACCTGGCCTCGTTCATCGCCGCAACGGCTTCGGGATTGCGGGCCATGGCGGTCGCGACGCCGAACACCGTCACGGGCAAATTGCGCTGCGTGAACATGCGCCACAGGCGCCAGAAGCCGACTCTCGCTCCGTATTCGTAGATCGATTCCATGTTGACGTGGCGCTGGCCTGGCCAGGGTTGCGCGCCGACGATCTCGGACAGGAAGGCTTCCGATGCGGCGTCCCCATGCAGGATGCAGTTTTCGCCGCCCTCCTCGTAGTTGAGGACGATCTGAACGGCAGTCCGCGCATCATTCGGCCAATCGGCGGAGGGCGGAGTGCGGCCGTAGCCGACGAGGTCGCGGGGATAGGCTTGATCGAGCGAGAACATCGTAGCCTAGCTTCCCCGATAGGTGGAATAGCTCCACGGAGAGACGAGGAGCGGCACATGGTAGTGCCCCTCGGGGTCGGCGATCGCAAAGCGCAGGGGCACGACGTCGAGGAAGGGCGGATCGGCAAGATTTGCGCCCAGGGCGCGGAAATAATCGCCGACGCTAAACTCGAGCTCGTAATGCCCCACCGCGAAAGCCCCACCCGCAAGCAGCGGCTGGTCCGTGCGGCCGTCGGCGTTCGTAGCAGCCTTTACAAGAGCGATCCGGCGGCCGTCGGGCTCGATCCGCCACAACACGAGTGCAACCCCGGAGGCAGGCCGGCCGCTCGCGGTGTCGAGGACGTGCGTGGACAGTCGCGGCATAGGCATCGTCCTCCTGGACACATATTCGGGCAAGCGCGGCAGGATCGACCATTGATCTCGACACGGACCAAGGGTGCCCCGCCGTGCGCGAGAAGATCGGTCGCTCTGCTATCGAGACTGCCTCCAAGGTTCCCCAAAGCTCTCGACTTCGCAATAGTCCAAACGACATTCATTTTCGCGGTGGGTTTGAAACTGTTTTTGATCGCGCTTCCGAACGATGATCGGATTTCAAATGTAGTCTTCCGCTGAGGGCGGCATGGATCTGCGCGGAGAATTGCGGCCTACCCCGGCGCCTTGCCAAGGACTGCCAGGGAGCGGTGCAGATAAGCGCGTGCGTCTTCGACAAGCGCCT
>JBBPYT010000042.1:0-2171 GCA_038199665.1 Hyphomicrobiales bacterium | reverse complement strand
GCCGAGCCAGCCGAGCAAACCGGCGAGCGTGACGACGAAGGATGGCACGCGCAGGATGGCGAACCAGGCCCCCTGGACGGCCCCTATCGACGCACCGACGGCCAGCATCGCCAAAATGCCCGCCCACCAGGGCCAGTCGTAGTCCACGACGAGAACGCCGAGGACCGCAGCCGTGACGCCGGCGACGGAGCCGACCGAGAGATCGATCTCGCCGAGCAGCAACACGAGGACGACCCCGATGGCGATCGTACCCGAAATGGAGATTTGCAGGAGCAGGTTCGACAGGTTGCGGGCCGTCAGGAAATGCGCGTCCTGAATCTCGAAATAGCTCCAGATGAGCACCAGTCCGAGCACCACCGGAAGCACGCCCAGTTCGCCCGACGAGACGCGCAGGCGCATGTCGCCCAGCCAGGCCGCGACCGCGGCCCCTGGTCCGCGTCGGTGGAGTCGGATGTGCTCGCGCGCCGAAGGTTCCGAGCCCTGGTCCATCAGAGGGTCTTCCGCGCCCCGGTGATCGCCGCGACCACCTCTTCCGGCGTGGTCTCATGCCGCGCGAAAGTGGCGGCCCTGCGCCCGAGGCGCAACACGATGATCCTGTCCGCTACTTCGAACACGTCGTGGAGATTGTGCGAGATCAGCACGACCCCCAGGCCCTGAATGCGCAACTGCTTGATCAATTCGAGAACCTGCCGGGTTTGCGCGACCCCCAGGGCCGCCGTCGGCTCGTCGAGAAGCACGATCTTGGAGGTCCACATCACGGCGCGCGAGATCGCGACGGACTGCCTTTGGCCGCCCGAAAGCGTGGCGACCGGCGACCTGACGCTGCGAATGGTCGTGACGTTGAGCCGCCGCAGCACATCGAGCGCGCGCCGCTCCATCTCGAGTTCCGAGAGCCGCCCCAGAGCGGCAGGGCGGTCGACGGCCTCGCGGCCGAGAAACATATTGGCGACCACATCGAGATTGTCGCATAGGGCGAGGTCCTGATAGACGGTCTCGATCCCGAGCAGGGTCGCATGATGGGGCGAATGGATCTTGACCTCTCCACCGCCGAAGCGAATCACGCCTCCGTCGGGTGAATGAGTGCCCGCCATGACCTTGACGAGCGTCGACTTGCCGGCGCCGTTGTCGCCCGCCAGCGCAACCACCTCCGCGGGGTAGACCTCGAAATCGACTTCGGACAAAGCCTCGACGGCGCCGAAGCGCTTCGAGATCTTCTCGAGTTCGAGGACCGGAACGGGGACGGACTCTCGTCCGTCCCCGCCGCCCGTCGTCACGTCCATCTGTGGCGTGCCGACTATGACTTGCAGGGACCGACGGCCGGCATGCCCTTGCAAAGATCGGCTTTCGAAACGGCACCGTCGTCGATTTCGAGGTTCATATTGTCGAGCGTGATGACGTTCGCCGTCACCTTGGCCCACGGAACCTGCACCTTGTCGTTATTCACCGTGGCGCCACCGAAAAGGTCCGCCGCGGGCTTCTCGCCTTTCAGCAAAGCCGCGGTGATCTGCGCCGCCTTTCCGGCCTGCTCCTTCAGCGATCGCCATACGGTCATCGACTGCTTACCCTGCAGAATGAGCTGAAGGCTGTTCAGCGTGCCGTCGAGCCCGGTCACCGGTATCTTGCCGGCGAGTTGCTGGGCCTGCAGCGCCGCAATGATGCCGCCCGCCATGCCGTCGTTGGCCGAGAGAACGGCATCCACCTCGTTGTTCGCCTTGGTCAGGATCTGGTCCATCTCGGCCTGGGCCTTGGACGGGTCCCAAAGCGGCGTCCAGACGTCGGCCACCAACTTGCGGCTCCCCTTGTCGAACAGAGGCTTGAGGACGCCCATATAGCCTTGCGCAAACAGATGCGCGTTGTCGTCGACGGGCGAGCCGTTGATCACCGCGATCCGGGCGCCCTCCTTGGTGTTCTTCTCGAGCCAGGAGCCTTGCAGCTGGCCGATCTTGATGCCGTCCACCGACACGTAATAGTCGACAGGCGAATTCCGGATCAGGCGATCGTAGGCGATGACCGGAACGCCCTGCTTCTGGGCGTTGTTGACGATGACGGCGGCGCCCTTCTGGTCGATCGCGGTCACCACCAGCACCTTCGCGCCATTCGCAAGGGCCGCTTCGGCCTGGGCCTGCTGCTTGGACACGTCGTTCAGCGCGTTCTCGACCTTGACCTGCGCG
>JBBPYT010000041.1:0-5048 GCA_038199665.1 Hyphomicrobiales bacterium | reverse complement strand
AGCGCAGTCATCGTCGTGTGTGACTTGCGCGGATTCACCGCCATTTCGGAACTTTGGCCACGTGACGACGTGATTTCACTTTTGAACGATTACTTCGATGCGATGTCGACGCCCATCGCGCGTCACGGCGGCGAAATTCTGAAGTTTATCGGGGATGGGCTGCTCGCCGTGTTTCCTCTCGACAATCCGAAGGCCTGCGCCGACGCCTTTGAGGCAGTGATCGAAGCGCGGGCAGCCATGGCGACGCTCAACGTCGATCGCGCCAGCAAAGGTTTCGACCGACTGGGATACGGCGTCGGTATCCACGTCGGGGATGTCATGTACGGCAACATTGGTTCGCGTTCGCGGCTTGACTTCACGGTTATCGGACCCGCCGTCAACGTCGCCGCGCGCTTGGAAAGCCTTACCAAAGAAGTGGGACGAGACGCGCTGTTCTCAGGAGCCTTCGCGACAATGTCCGCCCTTGGCGGAACAGGGCTCGACCGGATCGGCTTATTCCCCTTGCGCGGCGTTGGCGAGCCGATCGAGGTTTATGCCTTGGCCAGCTCACCGGCCTGAAGGACCGCCTGCATCGATTGGAATGTCATTCCCTTGCCTTGCGAAGCGAGATCTGGGGCAGGTTTCTTCTTTGCTCATAAGCGTGTCGTCCCTCTCCGTTCGAGCGGTACGGGCGGTACTGCGCAATGGGCAGACCTCGTAAGGGGGTACCAGGAGCATGGGGACCGGGGTACCGGTGGAACTGCAGAGAGCGAGAATATTAGTCAGGGCGGTAAGGGGGAGCAGGGACCAACAAATTAACGTGGCTCTCCGGTGCTGGGTCGTTTTCGGTCGTAAAGCCGCAAGTCGACAGGCTGCGTGACTTGCGGCCGCTTTCTCAGTTCCGTGTTTTCCTGGGTGGTATTGGTGGTACCGGTGGTACCCGTAGGGAGCCGGGCTCATCAGGGCGGTACCGATGGGTGGTACCGGGATCAGGGGCGGTACCGCCCCGGGCGTCGGTACCCCGGTCCGGTACCACCTCGCTCGAAGATTTTCGCTACGGGTACCACCGGTACCACCGGTACCACCCGCGAGACGAGGTGCTTCGCGGAACATTGAAAACTAAGGGCGCGTCTCGTCCCTTACGATTTTCGCGAGGTACGGCGGCCTTGATCCGGCCACAGCAGCAACCTGCATTTGTCGCCCTTGGCGTGCGGGTCGGCCCTAAACAGTGGGCGAATTGAACCTGCCGATGGACGAACGGGTTAACCGCGACCGCTGCCACCGGCCTCCACCCGACTCCCTTCCGGTCCGGCCAAGAGCTCGCACTAGGCTGGAGCAGACCTTACGACAGAGCTCCATCGCCTGCCGACCGTAACTTGTCAGTGCCATGGGGTCTGTGTACCAGTGTCTAACGATATACTAGCTTTTCGGATTGACGATGAGCCGATCTGGATTCCACGGCGTTTATCCCATGATCTACGCCTTCTTCGATGAGGCTGGCGGCTTGCTCCGCGCACCGGTCGTGGCAAGCGTTGAGGCGATGATCCGTCATGGAGCCCACGGTCTTGCGGTGCTCGGCCTGGCATCGGAGGTCAATAAGCTATCGCGCACCGACCGCCTGCAGTTACTCGACTGGGTCTGCGAAGCCAACGCTGGTCGACTGCCTCTCAGTGTGACCGTGGCCGAGAATAACATTGCCAGCCAGATCGAGTTCGCGAAATTAGCAAAGGACCGCGGCGCGAACTGGTTAGTGTTGCAACCTCCCCCAGTCTCCGGAATCGGAGAGGATCAGCTTCTCGCTTTCTTCGGTGCGATCATCGACTCCATTGATCTGCCAGTCGGGATCCAGAATGCCCCGCAGTACCTCGGCATTGGCCTTTCGAATGCCGGCTTGCGCGAGCTCGCGCGCCGCCACCCCAACTTCCTGGTCGCCAAAACGGAAGGAAGCGCCATTGCGGTCGCCCGGCTGGTGGAAGAGACCGATGGCCTCTTCGACGTGTTCAACGGGCGTGGCGGGTTGGAATTACCAGACGTGCTGCGCGCCGGCGCGGCTGGGGTCATCCCGGGCGGCGAGAGTTTCGATATCTTTGTCAAAGTCTACGAGTCAATGCGTGCAGGGGACGAGGCCGAGGCGGAACGGCACTATCGCCAAGGGCTGCCACTGATCGTGTTTCTTGAGGAAACCATCGATCATCTCGTAGTCTACGGCAAACGTGTGGCAGCGATGCGGCTGGGAGTGGAAGCGGGCGGTTCGCGCATCCCCTCGACCCTCCTCACCGACTTCGGTCAGTCTGCGGTCCGCCGCTTCGCCCAAGCATTGCCGAGCCTGCGAGGGGAGCTAGGAGATTCTGAAAGCGGAACTCCAGAAGTATCATTTAGCAACTAGACAATGAGGGAGGACACGATGACCGAAGGGCTAACCCGCCGCAGCTTCACCAAGGTGCTAACGGGCAGTGTCGTCGCATCTACTTTGGTGGGCAGCAACCCCGCCTGGGCTCAGGAAGAAGACCTGCTCGGGCAGATCAAGAAGCGGGGATTTATGCGCGTCGGAACATTCAGCATTCCGCCCGAAGCCTGGATCGACATAGATAGCGGCCAGTGGAAAGGAATCGACGCCGACTTCACCTTCGCCATTGCCAAGTCCATCGGCGTCGAAGTCGATCCGGTCGTGCTCGTCCATGCCGCCCTGGCGCCCGCTCTCCAAGCCAATCGCGTCGACGTTATCGCGGGGCTGTACCGCACGCCCGAGCGCGAAAAGGTGATGGCCTACAACAAGGAGCCTTTTTGGTACGGAATCGACGTGCTCCTGACGCGCAAGACGGGCGGCATCGACAAGGCCGAGGATCTCAAGGGAAAGTTGCTCGGCACAGTGCGCGGATCGGCACAGGAACTCGAGGCGGAGGAACTCAAGAAACGATTCGGTGTCGCCGAAATCCGTAAGTTCGATTCTGCGGACCCGATGCTCCTCGATCTCAAGGCCGGACGACTCGATGGCGCGATCTGGTGGGGCTTCACGTTCGACTATGCGGCGCAGAAGAACCCCGATTACGACTTCAATGTCGTCGAATACCTGCCGCCAGAGTATCTCGGCAGTTCCACACTGCCGGCGACGCTCTACGTTTTTGCGAAGAACGGCACGCAGTCGCTGATCGAGGCCTTCGACAAGGAGATCAAAACCCTGAAGACGGCGGGCGAGGATAAAAAAATCATGGCAAGCTACGGACTGACGAACCCGTCCTACACCACCGGTGTGTTCAAGTGATCTAGCTCGACGGGGAGGCGCCCAACAGCCCCGTGATCGACCCTTCCGGTGAATTCGGCCCGTTATGCTCGACTTCATTGATCTCGCTCAGCGGTATTTCCCCTATATTGCACGCGGCGCAATCGTCACCCTGGAACTAACAGCCGTCGCGCTGGCGGGTAGCGTCGTGCTGGGTTTGCTCCTCGCGATTGCGCGCCTCACTCACATTGCTTGGCTCCGTAGCGTCGCCGGCGTGTATATCGAACTCATTCGCGCCACCCCGGCGCTGCTTCAGCTCTTCATCATATATTTCGGCCTGACAACGTACGGAGTTCGACTCAATCCATTTACCGCGGCCGCTCTTACCCTGGGCCTGATCGGGGGCGCTTATGCGGCGGAGATCTTCCGCGCCGGAATTGAGGCTGTCGACCGCGGCCAGTTCGAGGCCGCTCGAAGCCTAGGCATGCCAGCACCGCTTGCCATGCGGCGGATCATCCTACCCCAGGCCGCCATACTCATCCTGCCCCCATTCACCAATTTGGTCATCGCGATGGTTAAGGACACGTCCCTTGCTCTGACAATCGCGGTGCCCGAAATAATGTACCGCTCGTACGATGCGGCGAGCCAGTCCTTCCGCAGCCTCGAGATCTACGTCATGGCTGGGATCATCTACGTCGCGATATGCTTGCCACTCGCGCAGCTCGCGAAAGCACTTGAGCGCCGGAAAGCACCCCGGTGAGCGAAATCATCCGCGTCGAAGGCCTGCGCATGGCCTTTGGCAGCCAGGAGGTGCTGCGCGGCATCGACCTCGCAGTCGGCGAAGGCGAGAGGATTGCCATCATCGGACCGAGCGGCTCTGGCAAGAGCACATTGCTGCGCTGTCTCAACCGACTGGAAGAACCTTCCGCCGGGCGAGTCGTGTTCGAGGGGAACGAATTCAGGAAGGGCACCGACGTTAACGCGCTGCGTGCCCGCATGGGCATGGTGTTCCAGCACTTCAACCTGTTCCCGCACATGACGGTGCTCGGCAACATCATCGAGGCGCCGGTTCATGTACGGAAGGTACGAAAGGACCAGGCTATCGAGGAAGGCCGGACGCTGTTGGCGCGGGTGGGATTGGCCGACCGGGCCGATGCCTACCCGTCCCAGCTTTCGGGTGGCCAGAAGCAGCGGGTGGCCATCGCCAGGTGCCTTGCGATGCAGCCGCGCCTGTTGCTGCTCGATGAAGTGACCTCGGCCCTCGACCCGGAACTGGTGGGCGAAGTTCTCGCAGTGATCCGTGACCTGGCGAGCCAGGGCATGACCATGCTTATAGTCACCCATGAAATGAGCTTTGCACGCGATGTTGCTGACGGGGTGATTTTCATGGACGGCGGCATCATTATCGAGCGGGGTCCTCCAGACGCGATATTCGGCAATCCCCGGAACGAACGCCTGCGCAAATTCCTGCGCGCCGTGGTCGAGCGCGCGGCAGATTGACCTGCCACAGGTATGTATTCGGATCCCAACCGGGAGCTGGCTCTTACCGATCCTCCGCATTAGGCGAGGCTGCGGGAGTGCGACCGTCAGGAGGTCGTCAAGCTTCGGCGGGACAATAGCAGCCCTCTGAGAAATTCAGCCCCCGCTCTCCGCTTCGGGAGGTACCGGTGGTACCGGTGGTACCCGTAGGGGAGATCTTCGAACGAGGTGGTACCGGCAGGGGGTACCTTCGCCCGCGGCGGTACCGCCCTTGTTCCCGGTACCACCCACCAGTACCACCCTGAAGTGCCCGGCCTCCCTACGGGTACCACCGGTACCTCCCGAAGCGGAGAGCGGGGGCTGAATTTCT
>JBBPYT010000040.1:0-8747 GCA_038199665.1 Hyphomicrobiales bacterium | reverse complement strand
GGGCTGCGACGGCTAAAAACGAGATCGGCGATGGGGCCGTGACCATCGGGTGCTCTGCCAGGAAGCCATCGACACCAAGCAAACGAGTGCGCGGCGATCCTGGTCCTTCTCCGGCGCCCCACGGTCAAGGGCGCGCTGGTCACCATCGACGCTATCGTCACCAACCCAGCTATCGCCCAAGCCATCACCGACATGCCGCCGTCCGGCGCGGCCCCGGTTCAGTACTCCTCCACCAGCATGATGGTGAGCACCCGCCTGGTCACGACGGGGTTGGCGGGGTCGGGCGAGCGCAGCCGCAGGGATCGGTCGTAGCAATCGATTTTGAAGAGCAGTCGCTTGCCATCAACGGCAAGCGCGCCGAAGTCGTGCTCGCCGTCAGGGTCGTTGCTTGCGTCAAACCCGCTGAAGGCCGCTACTGCCGCCAAAATGCGCGCCTTTGAGCCGTTGGCGAGGGCCAGTACGCCAGCCGTCAGAAAGATAGTGCCGCCAGCGAACGTGCGGCGAAACTGATCGTTCAGCGCGCGTACGCGGCTGACATCGACAGTGTCGGTCATCTAGATCACCTTGGAACCTTCTGAAAAGGGGAGTGGCGCCTGTTGCGAGTGCGCCGTGGCGGGTGTTGTATGCTGCCCAGATCATCGGCTCAGCTCGGCCGCTGTTCGCGTGACACCCGGATCGGGAAAGGTGGTGCGCGCCTTGTAGAAGCGGCAGAAGATGCTGCTCTTCGAGTTAGACGTACAGCGTCGGTTCGGTGCTGAATTCCGAGAAAAGGCTTTCGCGTGTCCTGATCGCCTGGTTTGAGGTATTGGATACTACTCAATCAGCTCGTTTGTCTTGGCAGGGGCTGCCTGTATCGTCTGGCGGAGATTCATCGTCTGTTCCTTGTTGCACTGACCACACAACCAGCAGCCCGCAAACAAAGTTGCTTGGCACCTGAAAGATGTGAAGTCATGCGCAGGACCGGTCGACCAAGCAAACTGAGCAAGCCACCCGACGAGGGTTTGCCGGATTTCTTTTCTTCAGATGCAATATAGCTGGTTGCAGCGAGGGTTGTAAAGGGTGAGAAAAAATAAATCACGTATGGGGCATTATACCGACAGAAACAATCCGCCAACGTAACGAAAAATGCGCCCGCAGGAGCAGTAAAAGTACTGAATTGATTGGTTAAGGCTCGACGATTTTCTACATTTGCAGCTTCTAAAACTTGGACCGAATGCATGAGGTCCTGGCCAAGGCTCGGGCGGATGCGAGCGTGGCTTCCCGGCCTTTCCAGAGCTGCCTGTTGGCGGCTGATCCCATGCAGAACATCTCTCCACGCCATCTTCGGAGGTGGACCGCAAAGCCGACCTGATCGGGGGTTTCCTGACGATCTCGACAGTGATGGAAGTTGCAATGGCTGGCTCATCTCCGGCAGCGACACTCGGCTGTCGCTCGCGCGTCATGACGCGTCGGCCTCCCTTAGTTTCTGCGCCAAGCCCCATGCCTGCGCCGCAAAACCAATGCCGCCCGCCATGCGACTGAAGCGGTCAGCGTCCAAGCGCGACGGCCCGTTCAGGCGGGCTCGTTTTCCGTCTGCGTCATTCTCGAAGGGCTGAACGCCTCGCAACCGTCCGGTTGTTGCCCTTTACCCGCGGCAGCTCGGCGCGAAGCGCAGACACAGCCAAACGGCTGCTGGATAACCACGAGCGGGAAGCGATAGCGGGTGTAGGAAATCGGCGTTATGCCAACACTCCAACCCAGGCTGCGGTTGTCGAGACTTGGCCCGGCCAGCACGTGTTCGAGGGGGCGTGCGCCATGGACCTGGATCAGCGGCAAGGGCTTAGAAGCGCGTGGAGAGATCGGCCAGCCAAGCGGGCGAGAGATTGATCAGGGCGGTTTGCAGCACCCGGTCAAGGCCGGAAAATATGGCTATGCCGCTGACTACCAGCACAGCTCCGAGCGCCATCCTGGCACTCTTTCCAGCCGAAATCAGGCGGCCACGCCAGGCCATGAGGGCTTCGCGGGAGAACAGTCCCAGCAACAACAGCGGCAAAGCCGCGCCCAGCCCGAAGAGTGCCATCACGAGCGCCACCTGACCAAGATCATGGCCTTGGGCAGCCATCAGCGACGCTGCGCCCAAGGTAGGCCCAACGCAAGGGCTCCAAACCATACCGAGCAATAGGCCAACCCCGAACTGGCCAGGCCAGCCATCAGCGGCACTTCCGTGTAGGCGCTGTCCGGCCCAGTTGCTCGCCGGACCCGCAACGAGCGCCAAGCGCATCTCCAGCCGGGGCACCAAAAGAACCAGGCCGATAGCGATCAACAGGGCCGCTGCCACGCGCCGAAATAGGCCTTCGTCGAGCCCGATGGCGAAGCCGACCGTCGCGATGAACAAACCCACGACGACAAACGACACGCTCAGCCCGGCAGCGAGAGCCGCCGGACCGAACCGATGTTTGGAAACCGCCGCTGCAACTACGATCGGCAATATCGGCAGCACGCACGGCGAGAGCGTGGATAGCACTCCCGCAAGGAAGGCGAGACCAGCGAAGGACATCAACCCTAGAGCACTTTTTGCACGAGAGCCTGAATGCTGGCTTTCTTCGTGTCGCCAACGAGGCGTCCCAGTTCAGTTTTGCCCTTGAAAGCGATCAGAGTGCTCCGGCTGCTCGCCTTGAACTCTCGCATGACGTCCTTCTGCGTATCGTAGTCGACCACGAAAGTCGTCAATTTGCCTAACGCCGGGTCCTTGCCCAGCGTGTTCAGCACCTGCTCTTGTGCGTGGCAGGTCTCGCACCAGGTAGCCGCTATATGGACCAGGATCGGCCTACCGGCCTCTTGCGCATCGCGGAAGGCAGCAGCTTGGAAAGGGACACGGTCCCCCGCCTGGGCGGCGGCCGCGCCCAATATGGAGAACAGTGCCGCGCCTAAGAAGATCGTTCGGCGATTGAGCGTCATTGGGGTTCCTTTCACGCCAACTGGGCGTCGTCCTGCGAGATTGCATCACTGGCAAAGCGAGTTCCTATTTGATGCGGCCGGACGCGATGTTAGCACTGCCGCAGCCGCACGCGGCGGGGCGATGCCAGCGATCCCGAACCCGGCCAGCAGTGTTCAGAACGGCAGCGCGCCGCAAAGCCGCACAAGCGGCTGCCACCCCCAACAATGCGAGCATTTCTCACGTCGTTCCCTTGCCGGACGAACTGCCCTTCTCCATAGAATAGGTCCTTGAGTGACTTGAGGTTCAAGAGGGCAACTAAAAAAATGTTGGACCGCCTGGGACTGACGATCGGAACCTTGGCAAGGCGCGCCGGCTCCAACGTTCCGACAATTCGGTACTATGAGGAAATCGGGCTGTTGCCGAAGCCGGGCCGCAAGCCAGGCGGGCATCGGATTTACACGGACGATGACATTCGACGACTTTCTTGATTCGACGTTGCCGCGACTTCGGCTTCCCGATTGAGCAGGTGCGAACACTGCTTGGACTGATGGAAGACCCAGGCCGCGACTGTAACGAGGCACGCGATCTGGCGCAGTTAAAGCTCGAAACGGTTCGGCACAAGTTGACCGAGCTCAAGGCGCTGGAAAGCGCGCTCGTCAATTTCGTCGATTGCTGCAATGCCGCCTGTTCAGGCGGCCCGTTCGCCGACTGCGTCATTCTCGAGGGGCTGAACGCCTCGAAACCGTCCGGTTGTTGCTCTTGACCCGCGCTAGCTCAGCGCAGGCGAGGACAGGCCCGTCATGGTCCGATCAGCTCCCGCCCGATGAGGAACCGCCGAATCTCGTTCGTTCCGGCGCCGATGTCGTAAAGCTTGGCGTCCCGCAGGAAGCGCTCCACCGGCCATTCCTTCGTGTAACCAGCTCCGCCGAGGGCCTGGATGGCTTCCAGCGATGTTCGGACGGCGTTCTCGGATGCGAGCAGGATGGCGCCGGCAGCATCGAAGCGCGTCGTCTTTCCGGCATCGCAGGCCCGTGCCACGGCGTAGACATAGGCCCGCGCGGAATTCAACGCGACATACATGTCCGCGACCTTGGCCTGGATGAGCTGGAAGGAGCCGATCGGGGCGCCGAATTGGCGGCGCTCGCGCACATAGGGCAGCACCACGTCGAGGCAGGCCTGCATGATGCCGAGCGGCCCGCCCGCGAGTACGGCGCGTTCATAGTCGAGGCCCGACATGAGCACCTCGACGCCCTTGCCGACCTCGCCCAACACGTGGGCCGCGGGGACAAGGCAATCCTCGAACACGAGCTCCGCCGTGTCGGAGCCGCGCATCCCCATCTTCCGGAGCTTTTCGGAGACGGAGAAGCCGGGCATGCCCTTCTCGACGAGGAAGGCGGTAATGCCCTTTGGGCCCGCCCCGGGATCGGTCTTGGCATAGACGACCAGGACGTCCGCGTGTGGCGCGTTGGTGATCCAGAACTTCGTGCCGTCGAGCACGTAGTCGTCACCCCGTCTGTCGGCGCGCAGCCTCATCGAAACGACGTCCGACCCAGAGCCGGCCTCCGACATGGCGAGCGAGCCGACATGCTCGCCCGAGATCAGCGCTGGGAGGTAGCGCGCCTTTTGCTCGCCCGTCCCCCAGCGTCGGATCTGGTTGACGCAGAGGTTGGAGTGGGCACCGTAGCTCAATCCCACCGAAGCCGAGGCCCGGCTGATTTCCTCCATGACGACGACGTGTTCGAGATAGCCTAGCCCGAGGCCGCCGAATTCCTCCTCGACTGTGATGCCATGCAAGCCGAGCGCCCCCATCTGGGGCCAGAGGTCGCGGGGAAATTCGTTGGTCTCGTCGACCGCAGCAGCGATCGGCGCAATACGGTCGGCCGCGAAACGCGCCGTCGTCTCGCGGATCGCCTCCGCAGTCTCGCCAAGGCCGAAGTCCAGTCCCAGCATCGTTCCTCCCCTTTCTTCGTGCCCATCCGGTGAGCAGCGATGCCCCTCGGCTCTTGCGCTGCCCGCTCAGGGCCGGCTCCGCCTTGCGCAGCGGGCTGCGCGTTCAAATGTGGATGGCATGGCCGAGCCCCCGGAGAGCCGCTTCGTGGAACGCTTCGCCCAAGGTCGGATGGGCGTGGATCGTGCCCGCGACATCTTCGAGAAGCGCCCCCATCTCCAGCGCATGGGCGAACTCGCCCGCGAGTTCGGAGACGTGCCGGCCGACCGCCTGGATGCCGAGGATGCGATGGTCGCTTTCGCGCGCGATGATCCGGACAAAACCGCCGTCTTCCCCGGCCTCCATCGAGAGCGCGCGGCCGTTCGCCTGGAAGGGAAACATTGAGACGGTCGTACCCGCATCGTCTGTCGCAGCAAGGCCGACGCCGACGATCTCGGGTTCGGTGAAGCAGACGGCGGGGATCGCCACGGGATCGAAGCGGCGCCGCTTGCCGGCAACGATCTCGGCGACCATCTCGCCCTGCGCGGACGCCTTGTGGGCAAGCATCGGCTCGCCGACGAGGTCGCCGATCGCCCAGACGTTCCTGGTCGATGTGGCGCAGCGCTCGTCCACTTGCACGAACCGGCCGTTCATCGCTACGGCCATCTCCTCGAGGCCCCACCCCTCCGTCGCCGGGCGGCGACCGACCGTGACGAGGACGATATCCGCCGGGAGCGAGAGCCCCTCCCCTCCCCTCGTTTCGATTTCTAGGGCGGCGCCGTCCCGACCCATGCCGAGGGCACTGGCTTCGAGGTGGACCGTCACACCCTTCCGCTCCAGCCAGCGTCGGACCGGCTCGACCAGCTGGCGATCATAGGTCGGCAAGATCTGCGGGCGGCTCTCGACGACGGTCACCTCGCTGCCGAGCTTGGCAAAGACGGTGCCGAGCTCGATCCCGATGTAGCCCGCACCGACGACGACGAGCCGCTTGGGCAGGGCGGCAAGCGACAGGGCCTCGGCGGAGGAGATGACCGGCCCCCCGAATGGCAGGCCTGGCAGCTCCATCGGGACCGATCCGGTGGCGAGGATTACGTGCTCTGCCGTGATGACGATCTCGCCGGCCCCGATCGACACCCGACAGGTCTTGGCGTCGGAAAAGCTTCCCCACCCGGCGATCACCCTGACCTTGGCCCGCTTCAGCAAGGCCGCGACGCCGCTGTTGAGCTTGTCGACGATGCCGTCCTTCCAGACGACGGTCGCAGCGAGATCGAGGAGCGGTGCCTGGGCCAGGCTGATGCCGAGATGCGGCGCTTCGGCCGCGCGCGACATCGCCTCGAACTGGCCTGCCGCGTAGATCAGGGCCTTGGAGGGGATGCAGCCGCGCGCCATGCAGGTTCCGCCGAGGCGGCCGCTTTCGACGAGCGTCGTATCGAGCCCGAGCTGGCCGCAGCGGATCGCAGCGACGTAGCCGCCAGGGCCGCCGCCAACAACGAGAACCTTCGTGGCGATCGTTTCGGTCATGGATGCTCCAGGAAGAGCAAGGCCGGCCTTTCGATGAGGCGCTTCAACTGCTGGATGAAGCGGGCTGCGTCGTACCCGTCGATAATTCGATGGTCGAAGGACGAGGAGATGTTCATCATGGTCCTGACGACGATCGATCCGTTCACGACCACCGGCCGCTCGACCAGCTTGTTGGGGCCGAGGATCGCGACTTCCGGATGGTTTATCACCGGTGTCGCCGCTATGCCGCCGAGCGCGCCCAGGCTGGTAAGCGTTATTGTCGATCCGCTCAGTTCCTCGCGCGCCGCGCTGCCCGTGCGTGCGGCTGCGGTGACACGGGCGAGTTCGCGCGCGCAGCCCCACAGATCCAGCGCTTCGGCATGGCGCACGACCGGGACCATGAGGCCAGCCGGCGTCTGGGTGGCGATGCCGATATGCACGCCTTCATGGCTGTGCAACACGCCCGCCTCGTCGTCGAAACGGCCGTTGACGTACGGGAACTCCGGCACGAGCTGCACGAGCGCCCGCATGAAGAAGGGCAGGAGCGTCAACTTCGGTCGCTCCTCCGCAGGGTCGCTGTTCAGCTCGCGCCGCAGGCCCTCCAGTTCAGTCAGGTCGCATTCCTCGACGTAGCTGAAATGCGGGATGCGGCGCTTGGCGTCCTGCATCCGCTCTGCGATCTTGCGGCGCAGCCCGATGATCTTCGTTTCCTTGATCCCGGTCCGCTTGGCGAGGGGGCCACGCGGCTGTTCGGTGACCCCGTGCGCGACGAAATGGTCGAGGTCCTGATCGGTGATGCGCCCCGCAGGGCCGGTTCCAGGCACGAACTGGAGCGGTATGCCAAGCTCGTAAGCCCGGCGCCGGGTCGCCGGCGAGGCGAGCGGTGCATCGCCCGGCCGGCGAACCGGAAGGGCGGCAGGCTGCGATGTCCTGGGCGTTGCGTCCGGCACCGTCCGGATCGGCTGTTCGGGCGCCTGCGCGACGGGGGCTTTGCCGAGCTCCGGCGCGGACGGTTTCGGCGTGGCCTTTGAGGCCGCTTCCTCGCCCGCCGACGTGCCGTCGGTCTCAAGCTCGACGAGCGTCGAGCCGACCTTCGCCATCTCGCCCACGTCGCCGTACCGAGCGACCACGCGGCCAGTCACGGGCGAGGTCATGTCCACTGTCGCCTTGTCGGTCATGATATCGACGAGGGATTGATCCTCGTCGACGTGGTCGCCGACGGCGACATGCCAAGCGGTGATCTCTGCCTCGGCGACTCCCTCGCCGACGTCCGGGAGGCGAAACAGGTAACTGCCCATGTTCAACCCTCCATGCTGCGGCGCAGAGCCGCCACGACACGGGCCGGGCCGGGGAAATACTCCCACTCGAACGCGTACGGATAAGGCGTGTCCCATCCGGCCACACGCTCGATCGGCGCTCGCAGGTGGTAGAAGCAGCGCTCCTGAACCAGGGCAGACAGTTCGCCGCCGAAGCCGGCGTAGCGCGACGCCTCGTGCACGATCACGCAGCGCCCGGTCTTGCGGACGGAACCGACGATGGCCTCGACGTCGAGGGGCACGATGCTGCGAAGGTCGATCAGCTCGGCGTCGAGCCCGCTCTCCTCGATCGCCGAAAGCGAGACATGCACCATGGTCCCGTAGGCAAGGACGGTGACGGCTGCCCCCTCCCGCACTGTCGCCGCCTTGCCGAGTGGGACCGTGTAGAGTCCCTCGGGCACCTCGCCCTTCGGATGGCCGGCCCAGGTCTTCAGCGGCCTATCGTGATGCCCGTCGAACGGGCCGTTGTAGATCCGCTTAGGTTCCAAGAAGATGACCGGATCGTCGTCCTCGATCGCGGCGATCAGCAGCCCCTTCGCGTCGAACGGATTGGACGGGATTACGGTCTTGAGGCCGGTGATGTGCGCGAAGATCGCTTCCGGGCTTTGGCTGTGGGTCTGGCCACCGAAGATGCCGCCGCCGTAAGGCGAGCGGACGGTGATCGGCGCCCAGAATTCGCCGTTGGAGCGATAGCGCAGTCGCGCGGCCTCGGAGACCAGCTGATCGAAGGCCGGCAGGATGTAGTCGGCGAACTGGATCTCGACGATCGGCCTGAGGCCGTACGCGCCCATGCCGATGGCGGTCGCGATGATGCCGCTTTCCGAGATTGGAGCGTCGAAGCAACGGGTGAGGCCGTGCTTTTCCTGCAGCTTGTCGGTGACCCGGAAAACCCCGCCGAAATACCCCACGTCCTCGCCGAAGATCAGCGTGTCGGGGTCGCTCGCGAGCTTGACGTCCAAGGCCGAGTTGAGCGCCTGGATCATGGTCATGCTGGCCACGGTCAGATCCCCATCTCGCGGCGCTGCTCGATCAGCCGCCAGTCCGGCTCCTTGAACACGCCCTCGAACATCTCCCGAACACTCGGCTT
>JBBPYT010000039.1:0-11837 GCA_038199665.1 Hyphomicrobiales bacterium | reverse complement strand
CCCAAGGGCGGTGCTCCTGGTTAGCGAGATTCCGATTGCCCGCTCCGAAGACAGTCCATCACGGTCTCGACGATGCCGACGAAGCCTTCGGGCTTCCAGGCCGACCTGCCGATGAACAGGCCGTCGATGTTCGGTTTGCCGGCCAGTTGGTGCGCGTTCCCGGGATTGACACTGCCTCCGTAGAGCACCGGCAGCGCCTTGCCTAGGATGTGCCGCGTGACCGATTTCACGAGCGCATGCTGGTGATCGGCAAAATCCGGATCGGCCGGCGTCCCGCCCTCGCCGATGGACCACACCGGCTCGTAGGCGATGAGGACCAGACCGGAGTGGTCCCGGCCGACCAGCGACAAGGCCTTCGTCACTTGATCGGCCAACACCTCCGTCGTCCGCCCCGCCTCGTATTCGGCCCACGTGTCACCCACGCAAACGAGGGCGATTAGCCCGTGTCTCAACGCCGCGCTGATTTTCAACGCCACGGTTTCGTCGGTTTCGCCGAAGTGCGTCCTCCGTTCGCTGTGGCCGATCTCGACCAGCGTGGCCCCGCAATCCTTCACCATCAAAGGCGAGATCTCGCCCGTCCAGGCGCCCTCGTCAGCCCAATGCATGTTCTGGGCTCCGACCTTGACCCTCGTTTCGGCAAGGATGGCGGCCACATCGGCGATGGCGGGGAAAGGTGGGATCACGAAGAGTTTTGCGTCCGCGCTACGGGCGACGGCGGATCGCTCCAGCTTCAGCGCATAGTCCCGAGCCTCTGCGCGGGTCTTGTTCATCTTCCAGCTGGTTCCGATCCAAGGCAGGCGCGTGGCCATCTTTCCTCCTCGCGACGATGTCCGCGGTATGCTCCTAGGCTCGAAGGACTGAGGCTCCACCATCCGACCGTTGTCTCGCTAAAAAGTTGCAAGATAGGCTAATTCATTGCGTCGTGTCCCGTCGGCACAAAACGGTTCGCGTTCTCAGGCTTGCGAGCGGTATTTCCCGAGTGCGTTGACCATATGAGGAGAGCCGACCAGGCGTCGGCCCGGGGTGTCGCTGCGGCGCGCGCATGGCGTGAGGCCTAGAAGGGAGAACGCAACGTGAAACTTGTCATTGGAGCGGACAGCGCCGGCCAGCCGTTGCTGCAGGTCATCGCCAAACATCTGGCAACCAAGCCCGGAGTGGAAGTGGCCGACTATTCGGCTTCTGGGCAGAGCGAGCCCGAATTCTACGCTCAAACGGCTGAGCGTGCCGCCCGTGCCGTGGCGGACGGCCGATTCGACCGTGGTATCCTGTTCTGCGGCACAGGCATCGGGGTGTGCATTTCGGCCAACAAGGTGCCCGGCATCCGGGCCGCGCAGACCCACGACACCTATTCGGCCGAGCGCGCCGCGAAGAGCAACAATGCCCAGATCATCACGCTCGGCGCGCGGGTGGTCGGGCCTGAATTGGCCAAGGCCATCGTCGACACGTTTCTGGCATCGGAATTCGACCGCAACGGCTCGTCGGCCGGCAATGTGGCTGCCGTCGACGCCCTCGAGGCCAAATATTCGAAGCCCAGGCCCGCCGCGGCGTGAGCCGTATCCCGAGGGCCGCGGCCGCGGCGGTCCAGTTGGTGCGCGTTCAAAGATCTGCGATTTGCTTCGCTGCACTCGCGATGACGGCTCTCATCCGCCGGTTCTGGCCTCCGAATCGCGCAGGCGTTGGGCGTAGACGTTGATCACCAACGCCGCGAGCAGAATGAGGCCGCGGATCAGGATCTTGAGGAAACTGTCGATCTGCACGTGGTCGAGGCCGTTGTTGAGCACGCCCAGGACACACAAGCCGACGATGGTGTTGCCGATGCCGCCCCGGCCGCCGAAGAGGCTCGTGCCGCCCACCACCACGGCGGCGATCGAATCGAGCAGATAGGTGTCGAATTCGTTCTGCTGCGCGCTGCCGAAATGCGCCACGCCCACCATGCCGGCGACGCCGGCGCAGACCGCGGAAATCACCAGCACCGCGTTCAGGATCTTTTTGACGTTGACGCCAGAATATTCGGCCGCTTCACGGTTGCCGCCGACCATGTACACGTAGCGGCCAAAGCGCGTGTAGCCGAGCACCACATGGGCCACGAGCAGGAACACGCCGAGCAGCAGCACGATCCAGGGGACGCCGCCGACCGAGCCGCTGCCGAGCGTCGAGACGACTGGGGGCACCGCATAGGCAATCTGTCCACGGACCAGTAGGGCCGAAATCCCGGCGCCGATCTGCATCATGGCCAGCGTCATGATGAATGACGGGATGCCGACGAGCGTCAGGCCGAAGGCATTGACGAGGCCAAGGATGGCGCAGCTCGCAAGCCCCAGCAGAATCGCGGCCCAGCCTGGCAGCGGCATGTTGGCGATGTTCACGTAGCTGTCCTGCGCCGTGAAATAGGCCACCACGATGCCGGTCGCATTGGCCACGGCCGCGACCGACAGGTCGATCTCTCCGCAAAGGATGACGAATGTGAGACCGACCGCGATGATCCCGGTCACGGAGATCTGAGTCAGGATGTTGGCCAGGTTGTCGAGCGTGGGGAAGGACGGGCTCGCAAGACTGAAGAAGAGGACGAGGCACAGAAGCGTCGCGAAAGGCGCGATGTTGCGCATCTGATTGCGCAACCACAGCATGGTCCCCAACGGAGCGTCCACCCTCGCTTGCTCGACCGGAATCGACACGGAAACTTCCTTCTTCACGCCGCTTCGAGCAGCCGGTCCTTGGTGACGGTGCCGTCGCCGAACTCGCGGACGATCTCACCCTTTTTCATGATCAGGATGCGGTCGGCGAGGGACAGAACGGTTTCCGGCTCCGTCGACATCACGACGACAGCGAGCCCCTCGTCGCGCAAGCGCCGCACGATCCGCACCACGTCGTCCTTGGCTCCGACATCCATGCCGCGCGTCGGCTCGCTCAGCACCAGGACATCTGGCGGAAAGTTCAGCCATTTCGCCAGAGCCACCTTCTGCTGGTTGCCGCCCGACAAGGCGCCGAGCCTTGCTTCGACGTTGGGCGGCCTGATGCCGAGCGCCTCGACCTGGCGGCCGGCCAGTTTACGCTCCACGGCCGGCCGGAGCAGCACTCCGGCAATGCGATCGAGGATGCTGATCGAAACGTTCTTGTAGATCGGCTCTTGGCCGAACAGCATCGAGCGGCGGCTTTCGGGCACGAAGGCGATACCGGCCCGATGGGCGGCCGCCGTATTGCGAAGACGGCGTGGCTTGCCGCCGACGATGAACCGGCCCCGGTCGGGATTGATCTTGCCGAACAGGGCGCGGGCCAGTTCGATCTGACCGCAGCCCATGAAACCATAGATGCCGAGAACCTCCCCCGCGCGGATGTCCATCGTGACGTCCTGGAAGGCGCGGCCGAAGCCCAGGCCCTCCGTCCGCATGACCACCGGCGCAGCAGGCTTGGTTTCGAGCTTGATTTCGCCGGTGTAGCTTTCCTCGAGATCGGCGTGGCCCCGACCGATCATCTGTTCGATCACCCAGCCTTTGCCGATCGCCGCAGCCGGGCTCGTGGCGACGCGCCGTCCGTTGCGGAAGATCGTCACCGTGTCGGAGATGCGCAGGATGTCGTCGAGAAAATGCGAAATGAAGACGATGCTCTTGCCGGCTGCACGGAGGCGGCGCAGGACTTGAAATAGCAGTTCGACTTCGGGCGGCGACAAGGCCGAGGTCGGCTCGTCCAGGATGATGATGCGGGCTCCCGAAAACACCACGCGCGCGATTTCGATGAGCTGCTGCAAGCCGATCGGCAGCGAGCCGATCCTTTGCCGCGGGTCGACCTTCAGGCCGAGATCGGCGAGCTGTCGGCGCGCATCAGAGCGCATCTTGCTCCAGGACACGAAGCCGGCGCGGTCCACCGGTTGCTTGCCCAGAAACACGTTCTCGGCGACCGTCAAATCGGGCACCGTGCTGAGTTCCTGATGCACCATGCCGATGCCCGCCGCGATAGCGTCGCGCGGCGACCGAAAATGCACCTCGCGGCCGTCCACCGTCATCGAACCGCCGCCGGCCGAATACACGCCGGCAATGATCTTCATCAGGGTCGATTTGCCGGCGCCATTCTCTCCGACAAGCCCATGGATCTCACCGGGCTGAAGGACGAAATCCACCCCCTGCAAGGCCTGAACCCCGCCGAAGCTCTTGGTGACGCCGGCCATCTCCAGAGCGGGCGGGGCCGTAGAGGACTGAGACATCGATGGCTTCGCGGCAGGGGAAACGACGGAAGCGCGCGGGTGCTGCAAGAGTGCGCCACCCGCACGTCGACGACGAAGCGTCGCCTCAGATCAGGAAGTGTTCTTCCATCCATTGCATGCCCGGAGCGTTCGCCTTGGTCACCACCGGCCCATCGGTAACGATGTTCTTCGGGATGCCCTGACCCGTTTTTTCGCCGTTCATGAGCGCTGCAAGACCGGCCAGGATGGACCAGCCATGGATGCGGCAGGACGGATTGCGGACAGTGGCAAACATGCGCCCGTCCGACACGGCCTGGATGGCCGGCGGCATGGCGTCGCAGCCGCCGACCAGGATGTTGGTCCGGTTGTGGGCCTTCATGATGTTGTAGGCCGCAAGCGCCATATCGTCATTGTGGAAATAGGCGGCATCGATCTGCGGGTACTTCGTCAGGTAGGTTTCCCAAAGGCGCGCCGTCTTCGATACGTCCCAGTCAGCCGGCTGCGTATCGAGAACCTCGATGCCGGGATTGAGTTTGACGATCGAGTTGAACCCTTTGGCGCGGCCTTGCGCACCGGTATGGCCGAGGGCCCCCTGGGTCATGATCACCTTGCCCTTGCCGCCGAGCGCCGTGACAAGGGCCTGGGTCACGGACGAGCCCATGAACTCGTTGTCCGGCGCGAGGAAGGTGTGGACGTTGATCGTTTCGAGGGGTGCGATCAGCGTATCCATGTCGATGACCGGGGTGCCGGCTTCGATCATCTTGTTGACCGGCTGGGTCAAGGTGCCGATGCCGAAAGCCTGGATGGCCACGAAATCCCATTTCTGGGAGGCCATGTTGTCGATGGCGGCGCGCTGCTTGACCGCATCGAGTTCGCCGTCGAACCAGGTGACGTCGACGTTGAACAACTTGCCCCACCATTCGGCGGCCTGCTTGCCTTGGGCGCACCAGGTGGCCTGAAGGCCGGCGTTGGAGAAGGCGGCCTTGAGTGGCTTCGCCGACCGGTCGACCGCCTTGGCGGCGTCGGCCGCGATCGCCGGATCGAGGCCGGCTCCCAATAGCATGGCCGCACCCGCCGACAGCGTTGCGGTGCGCATGAACTCGCGCCGCGAGTGCGGCATCCCTTCGGACTCGGACATCGTCGTCTCCCATGTTCCCGACCGCCTCGGCCGGGTTCAGCTTGCGGCTTCTTGTGCTCGGCGACAGTGCGGCGATTGCCGCACCTCGTCGGTCGAGTTAAGAACATCGCGGACCGCAGGGCAACGGGAAAACTGACGATGTGCTCGGGGGCAGCCGAAGTCGGGCTCCTCGCGGCGGCGGCCGAGTTGCACGAAAAGACCCTTCGCGGAGCCGAGAACGTGAAGATCGCCGACATCATGAGCACCGCCGTCGAGTTCGTGGCCGCGAACGCAGCCGTGAAGGAGGCGGCCGAACTGATGGGGGAACTCGACGTCGGGGCGGTGCCGGTCGGGTCTGCGGGCGGCCTCGAGGGAATCCTGACCGACCGCGACATCCTGTTCCGCGTGGTGGCCGCGGGACTCGACTGCTCGTCAGTACTCGTCCGCGACGTGTTGTCTCGCCCGGCCATCGTTTGCCGCGAGACCGACGATGTTCGATCCGCCATGGATCTCATGGCAGCCAACCACATCCGGCGCCTTCCGGTCGAGGACGACCACGCGCGTATCGTCGGATGGGTGACGCTGGCCGATATCTCCCGCAAACTGCTGGTCGACAATCGCGGGCTCCAGACGGCGCTCAATGAAATGACCGAGGGTGCAACCCAAGGAGAGCCGATTTAGAAGCTCGCGGCCGCTCATCGTCTACGACCCTGCGAAGGTCGCGCGGGCTAGCGCCGATAACGCCGATCGATCGAACGCACCGCGTCGGCCGGCAAAGCCAGGCGGGCGGCGACATAATTCGAGAACAGCCGTCCCGCAACCTCGTGCTGATCGGAAGCCGCGACAGCCGCCGCGTAGGCAAAAGGTCCCAGGTCGAGTTCGCGAATCGCTTGCAGGAGTGCACTGACAGGCCGCGGGTCATCGATCGCCGCAGTGAAGGCTTGGATCGCACCCGCGTCCGCGCCGATGGAGCGCAACCAGCGGGCGACGGAATTGCGACCGGCTTCGTCCGGAGTCGACCCGCCCAGCAACGCGACCGCGGCGAAGTTCATCAGCACGTCGACCTGCGCAGGCGATAGCCGACCCAGGTTCATGGCGAGAGGAACCAGGGTCTGGTGCCGGTTCTGGAGCCATCCGTCGAGCACCTTCTGGGCTAGGCTGCGGATGAGGATGTCCTGAGGCAGGCCCGGGAGCCGGTGGCGCACGGTGCCGTCCGACTGAACCGCGGGCTCAGCCCATGAAGACGGTATGGAGCTCGGTTCGAGAGCCGCAGCCCGGCCATTCCGATCCGCCCGGATCTCGACGAGGCGCGAGAGCGCGCGCTGAACGGATCGGCCCCACATCGAGGCCCCTCAGGCCCGCGCCGTAGCTGCTTTGCCGCCCAACGCTTCGATCTGCGCGAGCAGGCGCGAGAAATCCACCGGCTTGGGATGATAGTCGTTGCACCCCGCCGCAATGGCCTTTTCACGGTCGCCCGACATGGCATGAGCCGTGAGCGCTATGATCGGCACATGTGCGGTCGTCGCATCGGCCTTGATCATGCTGGCGGCCGTCCATCCATCGATGATGGGCAAGTTCATGTCGAGCAGGATGATGTCGGGCGCCTCACTCCTGGCCTTGTCGACGCCTTCCTGGCCGTCGGTTGCCAAAACCACCTCGAACCCGCGCCGCCGGAGACGGCGTGACAGGAAGTCCCAAATCTCTTCGTGATCTTCCACCAAAAGAATGCGCATCAAAAAACTCCGGTATGGAGTTCAATTACCCGCGGGCGTCGGGGATCGCAACTGCCGGACGGAAAAGGTGTGGCCTCGATCACCCTTCGTCCATCGGTGGCGTGACACCCTGGGAGGAGCCCTCCATGAAGGCTTAGCCCACGACGAAATCAGCAGCGAGGGTCTGATCTGATTCCGGTCGTGGAGGTTAGAAGGCGGCAGGGTTGGAACGGCGCCGCAGCCACCCCTTTTCGGGGAGTCTGGCAGGTCGCCCGACGACGTCCTATGTTGCCGGGTGCCATAAGAGGACCCCATGACACTCGACCAGGGCTTGGCCTTCGGCCTCGTCGCGGCCACGATCGGCATGTTCGTTTGGGGTCGGCTGCCGTATGACCTCGTCGCGCTCACGGCGCTGCTGATCGGCGTGGCGATCGGCATCGTGCCCGAGAACCATGCCTTCGAAGGGTTTTCGGACGAGATCATCATCATCGTCGGTGCGGCGCTCGTGGTCAGCAGTGGCATCGCCCGTTCGGGCGTTGTGGAAGCCATGATGCGGCCGGTGCTGCCGCGCTTGCGAACGACCGCCATCCAGGTGCCGGCGCTCGCCGGCTGCGTGCTGGTCTTGTCGATGGTCACCAAGAACGTGGGAGCGCTCGCGATCTTCATGCCGATCGCACTCCAGGTTGCCCGCCGGCACAAGACCTCGCCCTCGGCGTTTCTGATGCCCATGGCCTTCGCGTCGCTGGTCGGAGGATTGGTCACGCTGGTCGGTACGTCGCCCAATATCATCGTGTCCAAGGTCCGCGCCGACATCCTCGGCAAACCGTTCGGCATGTTCGATTACACCCCTGTCGGTCTCGGCGTGGCCCTGGTCGGGATGGTGTTTCTGACCTTCGGCTGGCGGTTGCTCCCAAACCGTCGCGCCGCGTCCTCCATGGATGCGGCCTTCACCATCGAAACCTATACGGCCGAGGCACTAGTCGCGAGCCACTCCACCGCAGTCGGCCGAACCGTGGCCGAGATCGAAGGCAAGCTCGAAGGGGACGTCGAGATCGCCGGCATCGTGCGCGAGCGGTTCAGGCGCTACATTCCCACGCCGAACACGCGGCTGCACGAAAACGACGTCCTGCTGCTGCGCGGGGAGCCGGCGGACCTCGAACAATTCATCGCCCATGCCCATCTGGAACTCGCAGCCGGAGGCGACACCGAGAAAGGCGATCTGACGGTGGTCGAAGGCGTGGTCACGGAAAATTCTCCGCTGATCGGTCACACCCCCACACAGCTCGCCTTGAAATCGCGGCATGGCGTCGGGCTCGTGGCGGTCAGCCGCCGCGGCCAAGCGATCCTTCAGCGTCTCGCCACGATCCGGTTCCGCCTGGGCGATGTGATCGTCCTGCGGTCTTCGTCTCCGACCCTGCCCGACACGCTCGGAGAATTGCATATTCTGCCGTTGGCCGAACGCTCCATCGCGCTCGGATTAAGCCAACGCAGCTGGGTGCCGCTCGGCGTGCTGGCCGCCGCCATGGCCCTGGTGGCGTTCCACGTCGTCCCCGTTGCGATCGCCTTCTTCGGCGCGGCCGTCGCCCTGCTGCTGTTTCGCGTGATGACCATGCACGACGCTTACAAAACCGTCGAATGGCACATCCTGGTTCTGCTCGGCGCCCTGATCCCCTTGAGCCACGCCATCCGGGATACCGGCGGCACGGATCTCCTGGCGGGCCTGCTGGAGCGCGTTGTGCACGGCTTCGGTCCGACCGGTTCGTTGACCCTGGTCATGGTCATTGCGATGGGGGTAACGCCGTTCTTTCACAACGCCCCCACGGTCCTGGTCATGGGCCCGATCGCGGCCAGCTTGGCCATGAAGCTCGGGCTCAATCCCGATGCCTTCCTGATGGCCGTGGCGCTCGGCGCGGGATGCGATTTCCTCACGCCGATCGGACACCAATGCAACACGCTGGTCATGGGCCCGGGCGGATACCGGTTCGGCGACTACGCGCGACTTGGATTTCCGCTCTCGGTACTGGTGGTGGCCGTGGGAGTGCCGCTGATCTGTCTGGTCTGGCCGCTCGCCGCGCATTTCCGGTAAGGGGCGACATCACCTGTGCATACGGTTGCCGAGCACGTAGCCGAACAAGCCGATCAGCACGATCCCGACCGCCCCTTGAAGGCTCGTCAGGAGGTAGAACATCGGACCTATCGGATGCAGTCCGACATCCGGCGCGCTGGTCGAAAGCATGTTGAGGAAGCTGTAGACGAGTAGATCCGCCGGGTTGCGCGTCACGACCTTGGCGGGACCCGCCCCGGTATCCGCCAGCCGCGTCAAGGAACCGGTCGCGCCATAAAAGGCGGCGAAGCTCAGGATCGTCACGAGAAAGGCCCGCAACACGCGCCACGAGCTTTCGCCGTAGTCGCACAACCACTCGACGAAGCAGTCCGACGCCCAGGACAGGGTTTCGGCCACGGCTGTCCGCCACATGCCCGCATGCCGGGCCCCTCGAGCCGCCGCCAAGGCATGCAGTTTGCGCATGCGGCGGCCTTTCCGAAACGCCCAGCTGGCATCATCGCCATTGCCGAGCCCGCGAAAGTTCTGCTCGAGCACCACATAGGCTTCCCTCGCCGCATCATATTCGCCCGCGAGTTCTTCGCCGACCGCGCCGCCGAGCTGGTCGACGCGCACGCGAGTGTTGTCGAGCCAAGCACCTGCCAGCCGGACGTGCCGGAGCGAGCAGGTGAGGAGACTGGTCCGCGGCAGGCTCGCGTTGGACAGATCGGCCTCGTCGAAATGCGCACCATCGAGATTGGCGCCGTCGAACTTGACGCCCCGGAGCTTTGCCTTCGGGAACCGTGCCTTCTTCAGACTGGCGCCGGCAAAATCGGCGCCCGAGAGATCGCCGCCCCCGAGATCGGCTTCGTCGCAATGCGCGCGGCGGAACACCGCATCGTCAGCTTCGATATCCTGGAGATTGGCGCCCCAAAGGTCAGCCTCCGTGAAATCAGCGCCGTCGAGCAATGCGCCGCGCAGGTTCGCGTAACGCAGGGACGCGCGCACGAAGCTCGCGTCCTCCAGCATCGCTTGGGAGAAATCGGCTTCCCCGGCCTGTGCCTCGGTGAAATTGGACCCTCCCAGGTCCGAGCGTTCGAAACGCGCCTCTTCCAGAATCGCCTCGGTGAAATCCGCAGAACGCGCCACGACATCGGTGAGCGTGGCGTTGCGAAGATTCGCGCCGACCAACAGCGCCGAGGACAAAATCGAACCCGACAGGTCGGCGCCTTCAAGCCTCACACCACGCACACCATCATCCCACCAGGCCGGCGTTTCGCCATCCCGCGGCTGCAAACGGTCCCGCTCGCATTGCAATCCGCTCAAGTCGACTTGCACGGAAGAGGCGGAGGCGACCGCCAGCGGAGCGCCGTTCGACTCGGTGATGGATGCCAGGAATGCCGCCGTCTTGGCTTCGGCGGTCGTCGCCGGTGAAAGCGACGCCGACGGTCTGGCGCTCCCTGATGGCGTAGGCGCAACCGCGTCGTTTTCAGTCATGGTCATTTGTTGGCGTTCCCGTTCCGGATCTCTCTTAAACCCGTCTCGGACACCCTGGTTCGACCGCGCTGCACTTATTCGCCTGCGGCCCCGTGAGCTTGCCGCCCCGACACTTCGAACGGCGATGAGAACGCCGGTCGCTGGCAGGACGCCTGAGGACGATCTGAACCGGGCCGAGACCTCGAAGAGCGTCGCCACAATGTCTCAACCGACGGAAGGACCGGGCGTAGCCCGATCCATGACTTGCCGCCCGAACAGGCTGGCCACGAGGTCGACCAGGATACGCGCGCTCTTGCCCCTGTCGTCGAGGAACGGGTTGAGTTCCACCACGTCGAGGGAGGCGAGCAGACCCGAATCGTGGATCATCTCCATGATGAGATGCGCCTCGCGGTACGTGGCGCCGCCCGGCACCGTGGTACCGACTCCGGGCGCCAGCGACGGATCGAGGAAGTCGACGTCGAGGCTGACGTGCAGCACCCCCTGCCGCTGGCGAACGTGATCGAGGATGCGGCGCAGCGGGACGGCGACCCCCAATTCGTCGATGGTCCGCATATCGACCACGTCGACACCCCGAGCCTTGAGCAGCGCCCGTTCGCCGCGATCCACGGAACGGATACCGAAAAGGTGCAGGTTGGCGGGGGACAGGCGGGCGCGGCCCTCCGCGAAAATCTCTTCGAGGCCGGCCTCGCCGCAGAGCGCGGCGAGCGGCATGCCGTGCATGTTGCCGGAGGGCGAGGTGTCGGGGGTATTGAAGTCCGCATGCGCATCGAGCCAGAGGACGAACAATTCTCGCCCGATGGCGCGGCAATGCCGCGCGGCCCCGTCGACCGAGCCCATCGAGAGGCTATGGTCGCCCCCCAGCACAAGCGGGATTTGGCCGTTCGACAGCAGCTCTTGGACCCGCCCGCTTATGGCGCGCGTCCACGCGGTGATTTCAGCCATGTTCCGCAGGCGTGGGTCGCGGCCGGCGTCCTGCGTGCCCAGGATGGCGCCTTCCGGCCCGAGGTCGCCGTGGTCCTCCAGCGCGCAACCGAGCTGCAGCAGCTCGGCCGCGAGGCCAGCCGTGCGCAGGGACGCCGGCCCCATCAGACAGCCGGCTTGGCTGGCTCCGGCTTGCACCGGGACACCCAGGAGCGCGACCGTGGCGCGGGGTGCGGGAGTGACCTGATGAGCATCAGCCTGCATCGGTTTGTTCTCGGCGTGAGGACCGGTCTGCGCGCTTGCGACAGGTCGTCAAAATACGGTCGCTCGTGCCGACTCGTGACGAAGTCGGCCGCAACCATGGGCCGGCCT
>JBBPYT010000038.1:0-5600 GCA_038199665.1 Hyphomicrobiales bacterium | reverse complement strand
AGGGAACGTAATTGTCTACACGCTTCCGAGAAACTGTCTACACGGAGCCCGTGTGTGCCGCTAAGTGTATGATTTAATGGTGCCCAGGGGCGGAATCGAACCACCGACACTGCGATTTTCAGTCGCATGCTCTACCAACTGAGCTACCTGGGCGCGCCCGCGACCCCCGTCGGAACGCGAGGCACGGTCTTATAGGAAGGGGCGGCGGGCTTGTCCAGCGGATCGAGGCGCGAAAGCCTCTGCCCTTCGTCGAGGGAAGGGACCCGTTCGGCGGCGGATCGACCAAGCGGCCAGCGACCTCTTCCCGCCTTCTCAAGACGAAGACTTGCCGGGCCGGCCAGGGCTGTTGCGCTTTCCCCCGGGAAATCGGCCAGCTGAACACGGCGAGCAGGCGATCCGGTGCGCGCCATCGTCAGGACAGCGGCACGCCGAACTTGTCTCACTGCATCCCGCCAGATACAACGCGTGCCGATCGAAAGGGTCCTCAGCATGTTACAATGGCGTTCCTGCTTTAGGGCCTTGATCATCGCCGCTCTCTGTGCAGGTCCAAAAAACGCCGAGGCGGCGGACCTCACGGTGTTCGCTGCGGCCAGTCTGGAAACCGCGCTGGATGCGGTCGACGCAGCCTTCACCGAGACGACGTCCAAAACGGTTGCAGCCTCTTACGCGGCATCCTCAGCGCTCGCGAAGCAGATCGAGGAGGGCGCTCCGGCCGACATCTTCATATCGGCCGATACCGACTGGATGGACGATGTTGCGCGGCACGGCGCGGTACGTGAGGGAACACGAAGCAATCTGCTCGGCAACCGGCTCGTTCTCATCACCCAGGCCAGTCGCGCTGTGACGCTCGACATCGTCCCCGGGATGCCGATCGCCGCCGCACTCGGCGACGGACGCCTGGCGATCCCCGACCCCGATTCCGTTCCGGCAGGGAAATACGGCAAGGCGGCCCTGACGAGCTTGGGAGTCTGGTCGTCGGTCGAAGAAAAGCTCGCGCCGGCCGAGAACGTGCGCGCGGCGTTGGCCTATGTGTCGCGCGGCGAGGCTCCACTCGGCATCGTCTACGCGACCGACGCGGTGTCGGAGAAGGGAGTTGGCGTGGTCGGCACCTTCCCTGAAAATTCCCACCCGCCGATCGTGTATCCGGTTGCGATCACGGTCGCTTCGAACAATGCCGCAGCGCAAAGCTACCTTGACTTTCTGCGCAGTGCCGAAGCCCAATCGCTGTTCGAAGCGCAAGGCTTCAGCATGTTGCGATGATGGCCGTACTGTCCGATGCAGAACTGACGGCCATTTCGCTCAGTCTCAAGGTGGCCTCCGTTGCGACCCTGGCGAGCCTGCTGCCAGGCATCGGCATGGGATTCCTACTCGCCAAGCGGTCTTTTTCGGGCAAGTTTCTGTTGAACAGCCTGGTGCACCTGCCGCTGGTGCTTCCGCCGGTGGTGACCGGCTATCTATTGCTGTTGAGCTTCGGACGGCGTGGCCCGATCGGTGAGGTCCTCGATCGATGCTGCGGCCTCGTATTCTCGTTCCGGTGGTCCGGCGCCGCGCTGGCCTCCGCGGTCATGGGCTTCCCGCTTCTGGTCCGCGCCATTCGCCTCGGCTTCGAGAGCGTAGACGCTCGTCTGGAGAACGCCGCCTCGACGCTGGGCGCTTCGCCGTTCTGGGTGTTCCTGACCGTGACACTGCCGTTGGGCGCTCCCGGCATCGTGGCCGGCGCGCTGTTGTGTTTTGCCAAGGCACTGGGCGAGCTCGGCGCAACGATCACGTTCGTCTCGAACATTCCGGGTGAAACCCGCACCCTGGCCTCGGCGATCTACACCCTGACGCAAGTTCCGGGAGGAGATGCCGGCGCGCTACGATTGACCCTGGTGTCCATTGTCATCGCCATGAGTGCGCTCGCCGCCTCGGAGGGATTGGCGGCGATCGTGCACCGGCGACTGGTCGCCAAATGAACTTCGACCTCGACGTCGCTCTGGCGCAAGGAGACTTCCGCCTCGCGTTGCGGTTCAGAAGCGATGCCCGCACCATCGGGATTACCGGGCCTTCGGGTTCCGGAAAGACCACGCTGCTGAACGTCATAGCGGGCACGCTGCCGCCCGGCCATGGCCATGTGAAGATATCCGGACGCGTCTTCGCCGACACCCGTCGTAACATCCTGGTGCCGCCCCATAGCCGCAATGTCGGCTACGTGTTTCAGGATGGCCGCCTGTTCCCGCACCTGACGGTACAGCAAAACCTGTTCTATGGGCGCTGGTTTTCGCGGGGCCGCAAGCTTCCCGCGGCTGGCGAACGCATTATCGGCCTTCTCGGGATCGACCACCTACTGCATCGGCGCGCGGTCGGGCTTTCCGGGGGCGAACAGCAGCGGGTAGCGATCGGCAGGGCGTTGTTCGCTGCGCCGCGCCTGCTGTTGATGGACGAGCCTCTGGCCGGGCTTGATGTCGAACGCCGCTCGGAAATTCTCCCGCTGATCGCACGCGTGCGCGACGAATATCAAATCCCCTTGATCTACGTCAGCCACGCTGAAGACGAGATCCTGCGCCTGGCCGACGAGGTCATAACCATCAGCGGCGGGCGCTTGATCGACAGGCGACCGGACCCCATTCAGACCGGCGGAGAGGAGGTTTGCGGAGACAGCGAGGTCGACCACACCGCATAGGCGTCAAGAGTCGCCGGTTGATCGATATCTGCGCACTTGGGGTGGTGCAGTTACTCGCCAGCGTGTGACCGCAGGCCCGCAATCTCGAGCCGACATGCTGCCAAACGGCTCAGTGAAGCACTTGGCTTGGATCGATCATCGGCATTGGAAGAGTGGGCAACGTCAACGCTCTGGTGTGTTCCACCAGCATGAAGGGCTCGCCCCACGCCCCGCGCATTTCGAATGGCAGGCGGGCGCCGCCGGGGACCAGGGAACCAGCCGCATCGGTCTGTGCCGCGACGGCCAGAATGTCGATTTTTCCTCCTGGCAGGTCGGTGTGTCCGCCGAACGACAACTGAATCCCAGGACCGGTCACTCGACCGTCGACAAGATTGACCACGCCGTTCACGACGCGAATAGCGGACGAAGCCGAGTCGAAGGTCGTGATCTGAGCCGAATGATCGTCGCTCGGCGGAAGCTTGCGCGTAAACCGTTTCAGCGCCTGCGTAACCGACAGGCCCATGAAGTTTCCGCTCCGAACAGTCGCTTGCCCGTCGCCGGACAAACCCTGGACGATGTCGCTCAGACTCTGGCCGCGCCCCTCGACCGCGAGCTTGCCGGTCAGAGCGCCGGTCGCCCGTTCCTCACCGACAAGCGTCGTCGAGAGGGGACCGAGATCGACGTTCGACACTGACACGTCTGCATGCGCTTCGACGCCAGCCGCCCCGACATTCGCAACGGCATGCGCCTTGAAGATGCCGTTGAATGCACTCGCTTCGTCCAGCGTCACTTCCACTCGACCATCGTGCGACAATGCCGATAGGGCGGCATCCTGAACTTCCGCCGCTCCCCAACGCGCAACGCTGGCCGAAACGCGCAGGTCGATGTTCGTGGGCAGCAAATCTGCGCCCAGGGGTGTTCGATAAAGTCTGGCCGCCGTCTGCCGGTTCAGTTCGCGGCCGGCAAGTCTGCCCAAATCGAGGAAATCGGTCGCCAGAGTCCCCTCGATCAACCCGCGGCCGCCGTCGGTGTGAAAGCCCAGCGTGCCTTCGAGGACCGTGTCGTCCAAACGCAACGTGCTGCCCGACAGAGAAACATCGCCGAATTTGGCCAGGGCGTCGCCACTGAGCGCCAATTTCTGGACGTTCAACCACGGGGAGGGAAGGGTCAAAGCCGAGAACAGTCGGGGCAGGGCGTTGGACGACAGCGCGACCCGTCCGGCAAACTGCTGCGGAGTTCCCCCGCTCAGGTCCCCCACCGCGGAAAAGGATGCCATTGAAGACGTAATCTGCAGGAAGGCCGCGGAACTTCCCCCGTCCAAGACGGCTCTCGGATGTCCGACGCGAGCGGTGAATTGCCCCAGCGCAGCGTGCCAGACGGCGCTGCCGGAGATCGCCAGACTTCCATCGGCCGAGGGTCCCTGATGAGCGGTGGCGTTGACGTCCGTGATCAAAGTATCGGACCCGGGGCGCGCGGAGCGAAGACGAATCACCCCCGACCGGAACGATAACTTGAACGACGGCGAGAATGCTTTCTCGGCGTCTGTCCTCGGTGCGCCTGCGAGGATCGTGGCGAGAGGAACCTTATCCAGATTGAACGTAACCGTCGGCTCAGCCAGAGTCGCGGAGACCAAACGCCATCCTCCCTTGAACAAGGCTGGAATGTCCAAGTCGCCGTAGAGTGCCGGCGCATCGGCCGACAAGGCGCCATTCGCGTCCCTGATCGAAACGTCGGTCATCTGCACGCGCGGACGCGGCAGGAGCTTCAGCGTGATTTGGCCTCCAACCCGCACCGTAAGCCCTGTGGCTTTGCTGATGTGAGTTGCGATTTCCGCCGATCGGGCCTCGCCCCTGAGCTTCCAGGGAACCATGGCTAAAGCGACGCACAGGCTGCCCGCTCCGATCCCTAACAGCTTGAGAGCTGGTTTCATCCTTCTCCGCCGGTACGGCATCTCCCAATGATGTGCTTCATAGCCCAGCCATTTGATGCATCTATGATATTATTAAAGCCGGACGTGGCGCAAATGTCACGATAATTCACATCTGCCCCCTGGTGTTTATGCGTCCAGCGGCGTTCAGCTTCGCGCGCCTTAAAAAGGCCGAACTGGGCGGGCGTCTGTGTCAACAAGACGCTGAACGGCGTGGTCTTCCGGGGCGATCGATTGCGTTGTTGCTTGAATGCGATCCCGATCGATTGTCATCCATGGTCGAAATTCTTGTGATGCTTCCGGATGCAGGGCCGCGGCCGACGTTGGCTGCGGTTGTCCGGCCGGAATTGGAGCTCTCGCTGTGAGAAAAGACATTTCATTGCCTAGTCTTGATTCCAAGTCGATCGATCCGGCGCGGGCGGTACGGTTCGCTCTGCCGATCACCCTAGCGATGAGCTTTGCCGGGCACGCCCTGGCCCAATCCGATCCTGATCCCGGGTCTTCGGGCCAGGCCGAATGGGCGCAAAAATACGACTCCGATTCGCGGCTTCAGGTGCAGCGAAGCACGACACCCACGCTGTCGCCCCAGACTGTGGCCGCCACCGAACAGGCGGTGCAGACATACCAAAATGTCGTCAATCAGGGCGGCTGGGGAATCGTTCCGCAGGGGGTGAACCTGCATGTCGGCTCCAAGGGGCAGGCTGTGGTGGCGTTGCGCCATCGACTCATGGTGACGGGCGATCTCGATGAGGCAGCCGGCGTTTCAACCGTGTTCGACGCCTATGTCGAGGCAGGCGTGAAGCGGTTCCAGGCGCGGCACGGATTGGGTCAGACCGGGATCGTATCGAGCCAGACTTTGACGGAGATGAACGTTCCCGCCGAAATGCGGCTTCGCGAACTCGAAACCAACCTGATTCGGCTGAGGTCGTTTTCCGGCAACCTGGGCAACCGCTTCGTGATGGCTAACATCCCGGCGGCTTCGGTCGAAACGGTCGAGAACGGCATGGTGTTCAGTCATCATGCGGCGGGCGT
>JBBPYT010000037.1:0-13659 GCA_038199665.1 Hyphomicrobiales bacterium | reverse complement strand
GCCCGGATCTGCTGCGTGCCCTGGTAGTCTATGTCGAAAAGAACGTCGCGACCCTGGCGTAACAGATCCTCGACCGGGAGCCGAGGTGTTCCGTAGCAGTTGCCGTGAACCTCTGCCGACTCCAACAGTTCGTCGCGGTCGCGCATGTCGCAGAATCTGTCATGCGAGATGAAATGATAGTGCAGCCCGTCGACTTCACTTGATCTACGGGTACGCGTCGTAACCGAAACCGACAACGTGAGGTCGACATCCTTGTTCTGCAGCAGCATGCGGGTCAGGGTCGTTTTCCCCGCACCCGAGGGCGAAGAGAGAATCAACATGAGGCCGCGTCGGCGCGGAAACTCGATGGATGCCGCCTTTTGAACCATGGTGCAGCTCATTCGAGTTTCTCGAGTTCAGCTTCCGTTCGTGCTTCGGCAGGGGAACTGAATACATGGTTCTTCAGCTGCCCCCTACCCGCTCGGCGATCCCACGGAGGGAGACCCGGCCCGTGGTGGGGCTACGGACGCGGCCTGAGCCTCAATTGGCGCCAGCGGCGCCGGGGGCTTTGAAGGTCGGTACGGTTTTCGCAGAGTTCAGGTCATAGGTCTTGTCGAGAAGCGGATCAAGGCGCGTCCCTTCCGAAGCATCTACAACCCGGCCTTTGCCGAGGCCGGGCCTTGGGCCGCGCACGGCTGCCGCCGCCGGATCGGTGCTGATGAGCTCGGCCTGCGGCGGTAGCCTGTCCGACCCTTGCGATAGGCCGTACTGCGCCGCTTGGGCCTTCTCGTCGGCACGCCTCGCCGCAGAGACCGGGAACGTCATGGCCGCGTCTTTCCCTGCCGACTGCGCGAGCGCCTCTTCTTCAGCCGACATCGCCGTGGGCTGTCCGGTCCTTGCCCCAACAACTCCATCCAACTCGTCACCCGTGCTGGACGACGCGCCGACATCGATCAACGGCTTCAGCCGGCTCAGCGCACGATCGGAATCGGCCAGGGTCAAGGGGTGGTCAGATGGGTTCATCAGCTGCGCCGCGAGCCCGCCCTTGCGCAATGCCGCAAAATGCCCCGTCAGCGCTCCATACACCGGAACCGTCGGAGCCAGATCGCCGTGCTGATTTTGCTTCGGAGTCGGAGGGACCGGGGGCGCCGATTGAAGGATCTTGTCCGCATCGGGCGCGGCCTTGTCTTTCACGTCCTTTTCGATCTGCCGCCACCGCTGTACGTTCTGCTTGTGCTGATCCAGAGTTTCGGCAAAGGCATGGCCGCCCGTCCCGTCGGCGACGAAATAGATGTCCTTGGTTCGGGACGGATTGGCGACGGCCTCCATGGCGGCTCGACCAGGGTTGCAGATCGGCCCGGGCGGCAATCCGGCGACGAGGTACGTATTGTAGGGTGTGCGCTGATCGAGTTCGCTGCGGAGAATGCCGCGCCCGAGCGTTCCCTTGCCGCCCACCAGTCCGTAAACGATAGTCGGATCCGATTGCAGTGGCATGTTTTTGACGAGACGGTTGACGAACACTCCGGCGACACGCGGCCTCTCGTCCGCGCGGCCGGTTTCCTTTTCGATGATTGAAGCAAGGGTCAGCATCTCAAAGGGGGATTTGATGGGGGTGTCCTGAGCGCGATGCGCCCAGACTTCGGCGACGATGCGCTTCTGTTCCGCCTGCATCGACCGGATCAGGGTATCGCGGCTGGTTCCCCTCGCGAATTTGAACGTATCCGGCATCAGCGTGCCTTCGGGGGGCATCGCATTCAGACTCCCCACGAGAATGTCGTTGTCGCGGAGCCGTTGCACGATCTGCTCGCTGGTCAATCCCTCAGGGATCGTGATGGCATGCAGGACCTGCTTGCCGGAAATCAGGATATCCACCACATCGCTCAGGCTGGCGTTCTGTTTGAACAAATATTCGCCGGCCTTGATCGGCTTATGCTCGCGCTTCAAATAAAGCGCCGCCGTCATCAACGGCCAGCTGTCGACAACACCTTCATGTTCGAGCTGATCCACGATGCCCGCCGTGTCGGTTCCGGTCTCGATGTACACGACCTTGTCGGCTGGCAGCGGTCCAGGCGCGTGGATACGCTGGAGGCCGAGCGAAAACATCACGATGAGGGCTACGGCAGCGATGCCGAGGAAGGAAAGTACGCCACTTGCGGTGGCCACGACCGGCCGCTGCTTGCGCCCTGCCGGCGGCGGAGGCGGCGCGGCCTCGGGTTGCAATGCATCTCCTGGACTCTGCAAAGACCGGCGAAAACCGAAAAAACCCGTCCGCGGAGACCTTCCGCCATCCGGCGGGCCGGGGGGGCCATCGTTGTTCTTCGGACTGTCGACCATACGGCTGCTCGTGTTTGCCTGCCCGAATACGCGCCACGAACTTAACCTATTCGGCCCTCCGACACCACGCCGTTTGCAAGCGGCGTCGGGCGGTCAAGGTTCGACCTTGCCGAATACTAGTGAAGCATTCGTGCCTCCGAAACCGAACGAATTCGACAAGGCGACGTCGACCCGCCGGTTGCGGGCGAAATGAGGCACCAGGTATACGGAGGCCTGAACCGATGGGTTGTCGAGGTTGAGCGTCGGTGGGACGACGCCGTCCCTCATGGCGAGCACACAGAAGATCGCCTCGACCGAGCCGGCTGCCCCGAGAAGATGGCCGATCGCCGATTTGGTCGACGACATGGATACATGGGCTGCGGCATTCCCCAAAAGCCTCTGGACCGCGCCAAGCTCGATCTCGTCGCCGAGCGGCGTCGAAGTGCCGTGCGCATTGATGTAGTCGATATCGCTCGGCGCGACTCCGGCGCGTTTGAGTGCCGCGGTCATGCAGCGAAAGGCGCCGTCGCCGTCCTCCGCCGGGGCGGTAATGTGGTAGGCATCCCCGGACATGCCGTATCCAATCACCTCGGCATAGATCTTGGCGCCGCGTGCCTTCGCGTGCTCGTAGTTCTCTAAAACCACGCAACCTGCACCTTCGCCAATCACGAAGCCGTCGCGGTCGCGATCGTAGGGACGCGACGCTGCTTGCGGGCGGTCGTTGAAGTTCGTCGACAACGCACGACATGCGCAAAAACCAGCCACCCCGAGTCTGTTGACGGCGGATTCGGTGCCGCCGGCCACCATCACCTCAGCGTCGCCGTATTGTATGATGCGAGCCGCATCGCCTATGGCATGCGCTCCGGTCGAACAGGCCGTGACAACGGCATGATTCGGCCCCTTCAGGCCATGTCTGATCGATACGTAGCCGCCCGCCAGATTGATCAAGCGCCCGGGAATAAAGAACGGCGACAGGCGTCGCGGCCCCTTTTTCTCCATCAACAGCGCCGCGTCATGGATACCGCCGAGACCGCCGATGCCGGACCCGATCATAACTCCGGTTGAGATCTGCTCTTCGTAGGTCCTCGGTGCCCAATCGGAATCGGCCAGCGCTTGGGTAGCCGCAGCGACCGCGAACAGGATGAAGTCGTCGACTTTGCGCTGCTCTTTCGGCTCCATCCAGCGGTCGGCGTCGAATTTGCCTTCCTCTATCGGACCTCGCGGGACCTGAGCCGCGATCCTGCAAGGCAGATCGGAAGCCTCGAACCCCCGAATAGGTCCAACCCCGCTCTCTCCGGCAATGAGCCGCTTCCAACTCGTGCCGACGTCACCGCCGAGCGGCGTAACCAAACCCAAGCCGGTGATAACGACTCGCTTCGCTCCACTCACTCTGCCGCACCCCGATCGCGATCATTGGCCACCCGGAAATACGCTCGATGCCGACTGCCCGGACCGTGTGACGTCGGCCACTCCTGCATCCGTGCCGGAGCGTTCGGGAGGCAGTCCGGCGTATACAGCGTCAAGCCTTTTTGTTCTTCTCCAGAAACCGCACAGCATCTCCCACTGTAACAATAGTTTCCGCGGCATCGTCGGGGATTTCAACACCAAACTCTTCTTCGAAAGCCATGACCAATTCCACGGTATCAAGTGAGTCGGCGCCAAGATCATCAATGAAATTGGCATTGTCTACGACCTTGTCGGGCTCGACACCGAGATGTTCGACGACGATCTTCTTCACGCGCTCGGCGACATCGCTCATCTGATCCATTCCTCATTCGCAGTTGGAAAAACGCTTTGCCCGCATCGGCGCTTTCGCACGTACGAGGCTATGCCTGAGAAGTCCAGGGCTTCTCAGGCGTCGAAACGAACTTACGGTTCCCGAGCCAAACCCGAAAGCACAACGAAGGGTCCAGCTTCAGGTATTCCTGCCGAAGCCGAACGACAGCGCCTGTTAACACACTTCATTGGCGATTGCGAGAGGGAGCAGAACCCGGAAAGGGATCAAGAAAAACTCACGCAACCCATTCAAATCATTACCATCCCACCATTGACGTGCAAGGTCTGCCCGGTCACGTAAGCCGCCTCATCGCTGGCCAGATAGACAACCGCGCTCGCGACGTCTTTGCCGCTGCCGAGCCTGCCCGCCGGAACGGAGGCCAGAATGCCGGCCTTCTGTTTTTCGCTCAGAACATCGGTCATCGGGCTCTGGACGAAACCGGGGGCGACGCAGTTCACGGTGATATTGCGGGTGGCGACTTCCGCGGCGAGCGACTTGGACATGCCGATGATGCCGGCTTTCGTCGCCGCGTAATTGCTCTGTCCCGCGTTGCCGGTGACGCCAACTACCGATGTGATCCCGATGATGCGCCCGTAACGCTTGCGCATCATGCTCTTCAGGGCCGCCCGCGCCAGGATGAAGCCGGCCGTCAGATTGATGGCAAGGACCTCGTCCCAATCGTCGTCCTTCATGCGGATCGCCAGACCGTCTCGCGTTACTCCCGCATTGTTGACGAGGATATCCACAGGACCGAGGGCCGCTTCCGCCTGCGGCAACAATTCCCTCACGTGCGCTTTGTCCGAGAGATCGCAAGGCAAGACCTGGACGCGTTCGCCTAGGCTCTGTGCCAGTGCGTCCAGCACCTCGCGGCGTGTTCCCGAAACACCAACCGCCGCGCCTCTTTCGTGAAGCGCGCGGGCGATCGCGCCACCGATGCCTCCCGTGGCTCCCGTAATCAGAGCGGTCTTTCCCGTCAGGTCGAACATTGCCCCTCTCAGATTGCGGTAGATCTGGGCGCCGCTTCGAAGCGGGAAACATCATCGGGCGATCCGACCGCCAGGGTCGAAGCGCCAGGAGCGATCCGCTTGATGAGGCCGGACAGAACCTTGCCGGCCCCGATTTCGACGAAGCGAGTTACGCCGGCCCCGGCCAGCCATTCGCAGCTTTCGCGCCAACGAACGGTGCCGCACACTTGCGCGACGAGGCATCGCCGGATCTCGTCCGGGTCCGCTACAGGACGCGCAAGCACGTTCGCGACGACAGGCACCGACGGCGACTTGATCTCGACAGCCGCAAGAGCCTCCCTCATCGCCTCCGCTGCAGGTTGCATCAAGGCGCAGTGGAACGGTGCCGAAACCTGCAGCATGACGGCGCGCTTGGCGCCATTGGCTCTGGCGATCTCGACAGCTCGCGCGACGGCGCCCGCCATGCCGGACACCACGATCTGTCCGCCGCCGTTGTCATTCGCCACCTGACAGATCTCCGTCCCGGCCGCTTCTTCGACGAGCTTCCGGGCGGCTTCGGCTTCGATGCCGATCAGCGCCGCCATGGCTCCCAAGCCGACCGGAACCGCGTCTTGCATAGCTTTGCCGCGGAGGCGGAGCAGTCGCGCGGCCTGCGATAGAGTGAACGTCCCGGCTGCGGCCAAAGCCGAGTATTCTCCGAGCGAATGGCCGGCGACAAAGGACGCGTCGCGGTCAAGCCGGACCTCCGCCTCGGTTTCGAGAGCCCGGAGCGCCGCCAGGCTGACCGCCATCAAGGCCGGTTGGGCGTTGGCGGTGAGCATCAGTTCGCCTTCGGGACCTTCGAACATCAGGCGGGAGAGGTGCTGCCCCAAAGCGGCGTCGACCTCGTCGAAAACGATGCGCGCCCCCGGGAAGCGCTCGGCCAGGGCCTTGCCCATTCCGACGCTCTGCGAACCCTGCCCCGGAAAGACGAATGCGCTCTTCATGACTTCGGGTGCCGCCTGACCGATGCAAGAGCAGCCGAGTGCCACCCGCGCCTCGACCCTGTCAAGGGCGGCATAGCGATCTGGCGGTTGACGAGCCCCCCGCCGGGCCGGGGAGGCTCGCACCGCGGTTCGGACCTCACGCAAATTTGCGCTTGCTCCCGCCGCAATCCCATCTATAAGGCCCTTTGGCAGTATCCTGGCCGGGAGCTGAACGGAAATTCGCGTGCAAGTTTCTGCTCGTGAAAGAGTTGACCTCGTTTTCCCGTGTTCCCGCCTTCGGTGACCAGTCGAGCCTTTCCACGGGCTCGAAGGGCTTAGCGCCGGACGCTGTCGTAACAGGAAAGGCAAGCATCATGGCTCTCTACGAGCATGTATTTCTTGCTCGCCAGGACGTGACCGCGCAGCAGGTCGACGCTCTGACCGAGCAGATGAAAGCCGTCATACAGGCGGGAGGCGGTTCGGTGCCCAAGGTCGAATACTGGGGCATCAAGTCGCTTGCTTACCGGGTCAAAAAGAACCGGCGAGCTCACTTCACCCTCATGAATATCGACGCTCCGCCGGCGGCCGTCACCGAAATGGAACGGCAGATGCGCATCAGCGAAGATGTCATCCGACTCCTGACCGTGCGGGTCGACAAGCTCGAAGAAGGGCAGTCGGCGATGCTGCGGAAGCGTGAAGACAGCGATCGTGACGACAAGGGCGATCGCGGCGAGCGTCGCGGGGGCGGCGGGCGGTTCGATCGTGGGGATCGTCCCGACCGCGGCAGTCGGTTCCCGAGCAGGCCGCCGGCTGGTGCTCAGCCCGCAGGAGAAGCATGATGTCGACTGTGCCTCGCCGGCCCTTTTTTCGTCGCCGCAAGACCTGCCCGTTTTCCGGCCCGAACGCGCCGAAGATCGATTTCAAGGACACGCGACTTCTGTCACGCTATATTTCCGAACGGGGAAAGATCGTACCGTCGCGCATTACCGCGGTTTCGGCCAAGAAGCAGAGGGAACTCGCTCAGGCGATCAAGCGGGCTCGGTTCCTGGGATTGCTGCCTTATGTGATCCGCTGAGCCTCGGGGTTCAAAATGAGCGGTAGGCGTCGCCGCCTGCCGTCCGGTTGCGTCGGCCGCGCGGACATCGCTCCGGGCGGCTTGGTTGGGATGAGCCTGTTCGTCCCTAACCGCTCCATGTGAAAGCGGGACAGCTCGACGATGAGCAAGATGTTGGGCATTGCGCTCGGGGCCGGTGTGGCCTCGGCGCTTCTTTTCATCGTTTCGGCGACCGCCTCCCTCGCGGCCGTGGCCTTGGCATACCTCACGCCTTTGCCGATCATGATTGCCGCGCTCGGATTCGGCCACGTGAGCGGAAGCTTGGCCGCAATCGTGGGCGCCGGTACGGTGGCCCTCGCGCTCGGCCCCATCCCAGGTCTGACTTTCATTGCGGTTCTCGGCTTCCCGGCCTGGTGGCTTGGCTACGTCTCGCTGCTTGCACGGCCTGCGCCCTCCACGCCCGCGGGGACCGTGGAATGGTACCCGGTCGGCAAAGTCGTGATGTGGATCGCGGCGCTTTCAGCGCTGCCGGTGCTGATGATCGGCGGTGCCCTGATGCTGCGCTATGGCGGCTACAACCATGCCTTGTCGGCCATGTCTTCCAGGCTCGAGGCCGTGTTCGCGGGCGCCAGACTGCCTGGGGGAATTTCCTTCAACGACCTGGTTCGCGCCGCACCCTTGGCTATGGCAGCTTCCACTTTTCTGATGCTGGCGTTCAATCTCTGGCTCAGCGGGCGCATCGTTCTCGTGTCGCAAAAGCTGGTTCGGCCCTGGCCGAGCCTCGCCGACGGCATTCGCCTTCCCCGACGGCTGCTCGCGGCATTATTCCTCTTGCTCAGCTGCGTTTTTCTACCCGATCCGTTCGGCTTGGCGGCAGGCGTCGTCGCGGCTGCGCTGGCGATGGCCTTCGTATTCGAGGGCCTGGCGGCTGCCCATGTGGTGACGCGCGGCCTCTCGGCGCGACGGCTCATTCTTTGCGCCATCTACGCGACCGTCATCTTCCTGATGCCGTGGCCTCTCCTCGCACTCGCCCTGCTCGGGTGTCTGGACTGCCTGATCTCTCTGCGCGGCCGCCCTTCACCGCTTCCTCCAACACCACCTTTCAGGAGCTGAATCAATGGATGTCATTCTTCTCGAACGCGTAGCCAAGCTCGGCCAAATGGGGGAGCGCGTGCGCGTCCGCGACGGCTTTGCACGCAACTTCCTCCTCCCTAGAGGCAAAGCCCTCCGTGCTACGGAATCCAACGCTCAGCGCTTCGAAACTCAGCGCTCGCAACTTGAGGCTCGCAACCTGGAGCTGAAGAGCGAGGCGTCGCAAGTCGCCGGAAAGCTCGATGGGCAGAGTTTCACCATGATCCGGCAAGCGGGTGAGACCGGCCAGCTCTACGGCTCCGTTTCGACACGCGACATCGCCGACGCAATCACCGCTGGCGGCTTTTCGGCAGCCCGCAGCCAGGTCGTTCTGACCACGCCCATCAAGACGCTGGGCTTGCACAGCGTCCCGGTCCAGCTTCACCCCGAGGTCGAAATCAAGGTGACCATCAACGTTGCCCGTTCGCCCGAAGAGGCCGAGCGCCAGTCCAAAGGCGAGCAGGTTCTCACGCGTGAAGAAACTTCCCTGGATGAACTCGGACTTGAGGTTGGCGCAGCTCTGGCCGAGACCGACGGCAGCCTCGGCGACCGTTGACGATCGGAAACCTAGCCGAATGCTGCACGAGCGGTTTCGGCATGGGGACCAGCCCAGGCGAGGTTGCCATCAGCGGAACCGGTACTCCGATTGCTGCTGATACTGCTCGCCCGGCCGCAGAACGCCGGATGGAAAGTGTCTGTGATTTGGGGCGTCGGGAAAGATCTGAGCTTCCAGACATAGGCCGGCGTGTGCGCCGTAATGCGCCCCGCCGAGCCCGGGCACCGGGCAGTTCAACTTGGCCGCGTCATAGAATTGCACGCCGGGTTGGTTGGTGTGGAGTTCAAGCGTCAAACCGTTCTGGAGCGACCTCACCGTCGCCGCATGCGCAAGCCCCGTGCGCGCATCCAGCATCGCAGCGATCACGAAATTGGTGTCGTAGCTGGTGCCGGACGGGTTGCGCACCGGTCGTTCGGTCCGAAAATCATAGGGAGTTCCGGCGACGGTCGAGACTTCGCCCGTGGGAATAAGGTCGGCATTGGTCGGCGTGCGGAAACCGGCGTCGATCGTGACCTGATGATCCAGAATGTCGGCGCTTCCGTCGAGATTGAAGTAGGAATGGTGTGCCAGGTTGACGATCGTCGGGGCGTCGCAGGTGGCCGTCAGTTCCACCAACAAGGTCGACGGCTCGAGGAGCGCGTAGACGCAAGTGGCGCGAAGGGCGCCTGGAAATCCCGCATCCCCATCGGGTGAATCCAGAACCAGGGTTACGGAATTCTTTTCGGCAGCGGCGAGTTGCCATGGGCGCTTGCCGAATCCGTTCGGTCCTCCGTGGAGCGTGTTCTTGCCTTTCTCGTTGAGCGGAAGCTGATAGGCCTTGCCGTCAAGACGGAACTTGCCGCCGGCTATGCGATTGGCAAAACGGCCGGGGGTTGCGCCGAAATGCGGCGAATACCGCCGGTACTCATCAAGGCTGTTGAGGCCGAGGACGACGCGCTGCGGGCCTCGGGAGCTTGGTACGATCAGGTCGCGCAGAACTGCGCCCCAGCTCATGATCGAGGCGGTCGCCCCCGCCGACGACCGCAGCGTGGCGACTACGACTTCGACTCCGTCGACTTCGCCGAATTTTTCGACATCCATCCTGGCCCCCTTCGATGGTCCATCACGAAATCAGCCCGAACGGATGAAGCCGACCATCTCCTCCGCCCGCAAACGGCGCGCGAGCCCGTCGAGGACGGCATTCGCCATGCCGACCTCGTCACCGCCAAAGAACGCCGCGGCAATGTCCGTGTATTCCTTGATGGAGACCCGTGCCGGGACGTCCTTACGGCTCTTCAACTCATAAACGCCGGCCCGCAGGATGGCGCGCAAGACAGCCTCGACACGCCGCAAGGGCCAGCCTTGCTGCAGGGCATTGTCGACCAGGCGATCGAGTTCCGCCTGGTCGGCCAGTACGCCTTGGAGAATGTCGCGGAAAAAAGCAACTTCGGCGGGATTGTACTGGTCGCCCTCGACTTCCTGCCCGATCCAATGTGCTTCGAATTCCGCCAGGATTTCGTTGATCCCCTTTTTGGCAACATCCATCTGATAAAGCGCCTGAACGGCGGCCAGACGGGCGGCGGCACGTTGTTCGCCGCGGTTCATCGGAGCGCCTCGGCTTCCTGCTTCATCCGCCAGAGGGTCATCGCGGCGCGAGCCGCCTCGCCCCCCTTGTCGCCTCGAGCCGGATCTGCCCGTTTGATGGCCTGCGCCTCATTCTCGACCGTCAGAATGCCATTGCCGACCGGGAAGCCCCTTGAGGTTCCAAGGTGCATAAGCCCGCGGGCACTTTCGTTGGACACCACTTCGAAATGATAGGTCTCGCCCCGGATGATGCAGCCGAGAGCTACTGCGCCCGCATAAGGGCGTCCCCGCCGCTCCCCTGCGTCGAGGCAAATCTTGATCGCCACCGGTATCTCCAGCGCGCCGGGGACGCGGACAACGTCGAAGGTCGCCCGAGCGGCTGCCAAGGCCGCGCCGGCGCCGGACAGGAGCATGCTCCCGATATTCGAGTAGAATGGGCCTTCAACAACCAGGAAATGAGCCGGAGCGTCGATGGGATCGATGTCGCTCCTGCGATCTTTCTCAACCATGGAACCGTGGTTCTCCGACCTTGTTGTAGGTTCTCGTGCTGGCGTCATTACGGCCCGCGCGTTGCGTGCGCAAGTGGCGGGGCCGCACATCCCCACTCACGATGCGGCGCGGTCCATTCGGGTCGAAGCCTCGGCTTGGAGGTCGCGGCCACGCCAGTCGACGAGCCGGGCCGCATAGCGCGCCATCATGTCGACTTCGATGTTGAGCCTGTCGCCGGCCCGCACGGCACCCCACGTGGTTACAGCGAGCGTGTGCGGAATGAGCAGGACGGCGAGGGTTCGGCCGTCGACGCCGTTCACGGTCAGCGATGTCCCGTCGAGTGCGACGGAGCCTTTCTCGGCAATGAAACCCGCCAGCGCGGCCGGGACCTCGAGGTCGAAGCGGGACGTCTCGCCGAGATCGGTGCGTCGGATCACGGCCGCAGTGCCGTCGACATGGCCGGAAACCAGATGGCCGCCCAATTCGTCGCCCACCTTCAGTGAGCGTTCGAGGTTCAAGCGCCTGCCGACCGTCCACTCCGCAAGGGTTGTGCGCTCGAGCGTTTCGATCCCGGCATCCACGTCGAACCAGGTGTGGTTGGCGACTGTTCCGGTTGCGACGGCGGTCAAGCAAGGTCCCGAACAGGCGATGGAGGCGCCGACCGCAATCGTCTCGACAGGGTAGTTGCAGGAGATTCGCAGCCGCTTTGTCGTCCCCAGCGCCTGCTGCGCGATGACCTCACCGACATCGCTGACCAGACCGGTGAACATTTCCAAACTTCCGTTGCGTCAGGATTTGCCGCAGGCCGTCGCGAGTCGGCCCAGGTCTTCGCAGCGCGCCGATCAATAGATCGGGAAACGACGCGTCAGTTCGGCAACCCTCGCCCTTACGCCGGCCTCCACCGAGGCATTCTCCGCCTCGCCGTTGCGGGACAGACCGTCGAGGGTCTCTGCAACCAAGGCGCCGACCGCTTCGAATTCGGCAGCCCCGAAACCCCGGGAGGTCGCAGCAGGCGTCCCGACGCGAATCCCCGACGTGACCATCGGCTTTTCGGGATCGAAGGGAATGCCGTTCTTGTTGACCGTGATGTGGGCGCGTCCCAGCGAGGCTTCAGCTGCCTTGCCGGTGACCTTCTTGGCGCGGAGGTCGACAAGCATGAGGTGGTTGTCGGTTCCGCCCGACACGATCGGGAAGCCTGACGCGGCCAGGCTGGCCGCAAGGGCTTTGGCGTTGTCCGCAACCTGCTGTGCGTAGCGCTTGAACTCGGGCGTCAGGGCCTCGCCGAAGGCCACGGCCTTGGCTGCGATCACATGCATCAAGGGTCCGCCCTGCAAGCCGGGGAAGATCGCCGAATTGATCTTCTTGGCAATGTCCTCCGCGTCGCTGAGGATCAGGCCCCCGCGGGGGCCGCGCAGGGTCTTGTGCGTCGTCGACGTGACGACATGGGCATGGGGAAACGGCGATGGATGTACGCCGCCCGCCACCAATCCGGCGAAGTGAGCCATGTCGACCATGAAATAGGCCCCGACCGTATCCGCGATCTGCCGGAAGCGCGCGAAATCCCAAAAACGGGAATAAGCCGATCCGCCCGCAATGATGATCTTGGGCTTCGAGGCATGCGCCTTGCGCTCGACCTCGTCCATGTCGACCGTCAGCGTATCGGGATCCACTCCGTAGGAGACCGTCTTGAACCAGCGGCCCGACATGTTCACCGGCGAACCATGCGTCAGGTGACCGCCCGCCGCGAGATCGAGGCCCATGAAGGTATCGCCCGGCTGCATGAGGGCGAGGAACACGGCTTGATTGGCTTGGCTGCCTGAATTCGGCTGTACGTTCGCGTAGCCGCAGCCGAACAGCTGTTTGACACGACTGATGGCGAGATTCTCGGCGATGTCGACGAACTGGCAGCCGCCGTAATAGCGCCGACCTGGGTAGCCTTCGGCATATTTGTTCGTCATGACCGAACCCTGCGCCTCGAGCACGGCGCGGGACACGATATTCTCCGAGGCGATGAGTTCGATCTCGTCGCGCTGGCGGCCGAGTTCGCGGTCTATGGCACGCGCGATCTCCGGATCGGCCACGGAAAGATGCGCCCCGAAGAAGCTGTTGGACAGCGGTGCCGAACTCATTCGCTGCGCGGCTGAAGGCGAAACCATTTCGGTCATGACGTGTCTCGGAGGTTCCGTTGCAGCGACCGGCCAAGGGTCGCGATTCGACTGACCGGTGCATGATGGCAAGCACGGGCCGGGGATGCTGAGCCGAATGCATAACGCGTCGCAAGGCCGCCGTCATCCAGAACGCGAATCGGCGTGTATCTTTGGCGACAGTCGATGGGGAACGCCGCGGCTTCGACCAGGCGCAAAGCCAAGGCGGCAAAGGGGCACCGGAGAGCCCCGTGGTTCTGCTGGCTTCAGTCCTGCTGCAGAGGAGGTTCGACCGCCTCGTTTTCATCCCCTGCAGGAGCGGCAGAAGCCACGGCGGCGGAGCCGCCCAGGCCATCACGATTGTAGATGTCTTCGCGGAACTGCACGACACCTTCCGGCGTCGCCCATGCGGTCACATAGACCCAATACACGGGTATCGGCTGCGCCAGCTTGACGTCGATGCGCTCGCCGGACCGGATCGCGGCGTCGATATGCTCGCGGTCCCAGCCGGGCGTATCCCTCAGCAACCACGCCACATAATCGCGCACGTTCTGCACGCGAATGCAGCCGGAGGATACGAACCGAAAATCGTCGCCGAAAATTCCCTTTGTGGGCGTATCGTGCATGTATACGCCATAAGGATTGGCAATATTGATCCGCACCACCCCGAGCGAGTTGTTTTCGCCCGGATCCTCGCGGAACTTAAAGTTCGTGGCATCCATC
>JBBPYT010000036.1:0-3190 GCA_038199665.1 Hyphomicrobiales bacterium | reverse complement strand
CTCGACATCAACCTCCAGGAGATCAAGGAGGTCAAACGCGACTACCCCGACCGGGCGATCGTCGTTTCGCTCATGGTGCCGTGCACCGAGGAAAGCTGGAAGGCCATCCTGCCGCGCGTCGAAGAGACGGACTGCGATGGCGTCGAGCTCAATTTCGGCTGCCCGCATGGCATGTCCGAGCGCGGCATGGGCTCGGCCGTGGGTCAGGTTCCCGATCTCATCGAAATGGTGGCGCGCTGGTGCAAAGCCCACACGCGCATGCCCGTGATCGTGAAGCTGACCCCGAACATCACCGATATCCGCTACCCCGCGCGGGCTGCGCTGAAGGGGGGCGCCGATGCGGTGTCGCTGATCAACACCATCAATTCCATCGTGGCGGTCGACCTCGACCGCATGGCGCCGGCGCCCCATGTCGATGGCAAGGGAACGCATGGCGGCTACTGCGGTCCGGCCGTGAAACCCATCGCGCTGAGCATGGTTTCGGAGATTGCGCGCGACCGCGCCACCCGTGACCTGCCGATCTCGGCCATCGGCGGCATCACGACCTGGCGCGACGCGGCGGAATTCATCGCCATGGGAGCCGGCACCGTGCAGGTCTGCACTGCCGCCATGACCTACGGGTTCAAGGTCGTGGAGGAGATGACTTCCGGCCTGAAGACCTGGATGGACAGCAAGGGTTACTCCAGCCCCGAAGACTTCCGCGGCATGGCGGTCGGCAACGTGACCGATTGGCAGTACCTGAACCTCAATTATGTGGTCAAAGCCGAGATCGATCAGGATCTCTGCATCAAGTGCGGCCGGTGCCACATCGTCTGCGAGGACACCTCGCACCAGGCTATCACGGCCATGGTCGATGGGGTGCGCAAATTCATGGTCAAGGACGAGGAGTGCGTCGGCTGCAACCTGTGCGTCGAAGTCTGCCCCGTCGAAAACTGCATCACGCTCGTGCCGCAGCATCACGGGACCGATCCGCGGACGGGCTTGCCCTACGATCGGCCCTACGCCAACTGGACCACGCATCCCAATAACCCGGCGGCGGTGCTGAAAGCGGCGGAGTAGGCCCGTCCCCTCTTTGCAAGGGAGAGGGGAACACACCTGAGGCGAGACCTGCTTTTGGCTCGTATCCTCATCTCCGTCACAGCCCATACAGCCTGTTCGCGGTCGGGCTGATCGCCACTTCGTTGATGCAGACCGTGGCCGGGCGGGTCGCGATGAAGAGGATCAGTTCGCCGAGGTCGCCCGGCTGAAGCATTTTCGCCCGTTCCTCCGGGCTTGGCGGCTGCGGCCGTCGATCGAGGATCGGCGTTGCGACTTCGGCCGGAAGTATCGCGGTCGAGCGGATGCCGTTGGCATATTCCTCGACATTGATGCTCTGGCTCATGGCCACGACCGCGTGTTTGGCGGCAGTGTAGGCCGCTCCGCTCATCGGACTGATGTACTTTCCGGCCCAGGAGGCCGTGTGAATCAGCACGCCGTCGCGGTTCGGGCGCATGAGCGACATGGCTGCCGCCGCGCAATAGAAGGCGGCTGACAGGTTGCCGTGCACGACCGCGTCGATGCGTTCGGGGTTCAGCTGATCCCAGCGACGCTCGCGGATGTTGAGGCCGGCGTTGTTGACCAGGATGTCGAGGCGTCCGAAGCGTGCCTTTATTGCATCCACGACACTGCCAGGCGTTGCGGAAACCGTGAGATCGCCGGGCACCACCATCGCGCTGCGGCCCGAGCTCTCGATGCGGGCCGCCAAGGTCTGCAGTGGCTCGGTGCGTCGGCCGGTCAGCACCACTGTGGCCCCGGCTCCCGACAGCGCCAGGGCGGCGGCTTCGCCGATCCCGCTTCCCGCCCCGGTGATCCAAGCAACCTTGTTGTCGAGCGATGCCATTTTTGGGGCCTTTCACTGATTTTCGGGCGATCACGCGCCGCGCCATTCGGCGTGCTGCGGTCGGCGGCCCGTGGGTGCTGTCACTGACAGGGGGATGGTCGAGCCGCTACTCCGTCGGGAGAACGTCGAGCTTGAGGCTGTCGGTGGCCGAGCCGCTGATCTGCAACGTGGTCGGGCCGGGGTGCAACACGAAGCGTACGGTTTTGCGCACTCCCGGGCAGTCCGACTGATCGGAAAAGGCGGACGACCGCAGTTCCTTGCCGTTCTGCAGAACATCGATCCAGGCCTCGTCCGACAGGGTCACCTGGTAGCGTGAAATAAGCCGGAAACATACGACGACTTAGGCTATCATTAACCCCTTGCAGCGTCGTGCGTTTCGCGCTACCACGTGTTCTGTGGAAACATAAATGCGCATTTGGAAACACTCGAATGCTTCCCATGTGCTTCCAGGAAACCGCCATGCTGCTCACCAAACAGAATGTCCCCAAGATCACGCTTCCGGCCGGGAAGGGCGAGGTCATCCAGTTTGACGAACGGCTGAAGGGTTTCGGCATTCGGGTCAGGGCAGGGGGCCGGCGAACCTGGATAGCGCAGTTCAGGGTGGGGGCCAAGCAACGACGCATCTCGCTGGGCGACGCGGAGAAGATCGATCCCGATCGGGCTAGGGCACTGGCCAAGCAGACGATGGCATCGGTAATCCTCGGGCGCGACCCGCAGGCCGAGAGGGCGAAGGCGAAGGCCGATGCAGCTCTGACCCTCGGTCCCCTCGTGCCGCGATACCTTGCCTATGTGGCTTCAAGGCAGCGAGCAGCGGGATACCAAGCTGCTGTGAGGCGCTACCTAGAACAAGCCTGGGCGCCCCTGCATTGCCGCGGCGTCAACGAGATCGATCGTGCCGCGGTCGCAGCTCGCTTGCTTGAGATTGCAGAAGAGAACGGACCCGTTGCAGGAAACCGGGCGCGCAGCATCCTGTCGGCTTTCTACACATGGGGTATCGGTGAAGGCATAGCCTTCAGCAACCCGGTCAGTGGCAGCCACAAGCCGATCGAGGAGACCCCGCGCGAGCGCGTGCTTTCGGACGAGGAACTCGCTCTGGTCTGGAGGCTGGCGGGGTCCGGGGACTTCCAGGCGATCGTCCGTCTCCTCATCTTGACCGGGTGCCGCGCCAACGAGATCGCCGGCATGCTCTGGAGCGAGCTGCAGGGCGACATGCTGAGGATCGGCTCCGGGCGCAGCAAGAACAAGCTGGCGCACGAGTTGCCTCTCAGCGGGCCTGCTATAGCTATCCTGCACGGTATCCCTCGCCGAGAT
>JBBPYT010000035.1:0-3923 GCA_038199665.1 Hyphomicrobiales bacterium | reverse complement strand
GACCGAACAAGCAGTGCCGGACCGTTCGGCGGTAGGCATGATTCGAAGGAAAACAGCGATGGGTTGGACCAGTGTGCTGCGCCGCGTGGCGCTGATTGCGGCCATGCTCGGCGGTCTCGGAGCGGGCGGGCAGTGGGCCTCGGCACAGACGACCCCCTCGACCAGCGCCCCTGCGGCACCTGCGCCGGCCGCGCCGTCAAACTCGGCACCTTCAGCGCCCGCGCCGGCGGCTCCGTCGACCCCGGCTCCCGCCGCCCCGTCATCTGCGGGCGGGTCCGGTGCCACGACGCCCACGTCCCCTCCCGCGCCCTCGACCGAAGCCGCACCGGGAAGCAATGTGACCGCGCCGAGCGATAAAACCAGCCCGGCCGATAGGACGGTGCCGGACACCTCCATCAGCCAGACCATCGAATTGCAGCCCCGTCCGGCGATCATGTTGAACGGGCAGTCGACCTGGGATGAAGGGTTCAAGACCTTGAACGATTCCTTTACCAAGCTCAACGACACCTTGAACAAGAACAATATCAGGTCGGCCGGTAGTCCGATGGCGGTCTTTACCGAAACCGATGATGCCGGGTTCAAGTTCAGCGCCATGATCCCGCTCGAGACTGCGCCTGAAGGCAAGCCGAATGTTCCCGCCGACGTCAGCTTCGGCACCTCGCCCGGCGGCAAGGTGATGCGGTTTCAGCACCGCAGCGCCTATGACGATATCGACTCGACCTACGAGGCGATCACGGCCTACCTCGACGAAAAAGGTCTGGAGGCCAAGAACATGTTCGCCGAGGAATATCTAAATCGGACGAAGTCGTCGGACGACCCCTCGCTCGAGGTCGACATCGACGTGTTCCTGAAATGACGGCGCTTCCTCCTCCATGAGGAAGCGAACAGAACCCGGACGTCCGACGATAAGGTTCCGCCCGGCCCTTGCTGCCGCGCTGGCCCTTTGCGCGGCGGGCTGCGTCGGGCTCCCCGAAACCGAGACGCGGCATGGACCGGCTGCGGTGCTGGCCGTCGATCAGGCCGAAGCGCTGCGGATCATCTCGGACTACCGTCAGGCGCAAGGGTTGGGCCATGTCGCGCTCGACCCGGCGCTTCACGTCGTCGCGCAGCATCAGGCCGATGCCATGGCCAGCGCCAATCGGCTGAGCCATACCGTTGCCGGGCCGCTTCCGGAACGGCTCGCGGCCGAAGGCGCCGATCGGCGGGCGGCGGTGGAGAACGTTTCGGCCGGTTACGGCAGTCTTGCGAGCGCCATCGCCGGGTGGCGGCGTTCGCCGGCCCACAATGCCAATCTGTTGTTCGGCCCGGTGCGCCGGATGGGCATCGCTGCGGCATCGGCCCCGAGCACCCGCTTCAAGACGTTCTGGGCGCTCGTCATGACGGACTGACTGGGCTCCGGAGAGACCGAGGATACGCCGGGCTCCGCTTGTGCGGACTGTTTTTATCGGGCGATCTTGCAATCACCGCACCGCGCCAGGGTAGAACGTCTGCTTGGCCGGTTCCGAAGCGTTCATGCTGTTCAACTCCTTCGCCTTCCTGTTCGTCTTCCTCCCGCTTGCGGTCGGGCTGCACTGGCTGGCGGAGCGATTCCGACCGCGCTGGCGCCTGTTCCTGCTCGTCGGCTTGTCGTGCATCTTCTACGGCTATTGGGACGTGCGGTTCATTCCCTTGCTGCTCGGGTCCATAGGTCTCAATTGGCTCGCCGCCGAAGCCTTTTTTCGCTTCCGCCGAAAGTCCATTCTCTGGTGCGCCATGGCGGCCGACCTGCTGTCGCTCGGACTTTTCAAATATTTCGACTTCTTTTCCGGCCTGCTGTTCGGCCCAGCTTCCCCGGGTCTCGGTCTTGCTCTGCCGCTCGGTATCTCGTTCTTCACCTTCCACCATGTGATGTATCTGGCGGACCTCAATGCGGGTCGGGCGCCGCGCTTCAGCCTCGTGCGTTACGCCATTTACATCGCGTTCTTCCCGCAGGTGCTCGCTGGCCCGCTCGTGCGCTGGCGCGAAATGATGCATCAGCTCGATGAGCGTCCCTACGCCAGGCCGGATGCGGCGGAGCGGTTCGCTCGCGGGCTCCTCCTCATCACGGTCGGCCTCGCCAAAAAAGTGCTTCTGGGCGATCGGCTCGCCGCGCTGGTCAACCCGACGTTCCAGAAGGTCGCGCAAGGGCAGGCCGCGAGCGTGCACGAAGCCTGGCAGGCCGTGCTGGGCTTCACCTTCCAGATCTATTTCGACTTCTCGGGCTATACCGACATCGCGCTCGGGCTGGCGTTGCTGTTCGGTATCGCCTTGCCGCAGAATTTCGATGTGCCTTACCGGGCGGCGTCGCTGCAGGATTTCTGGCGGCGGTGGCATATGACGCTGTCGCGCGTCCTGCGCGACTACCTCTACGTTCCGCTCGGGGGCAGCCGGTCCGGCCTGGCCGTGCAGTTCGGCGCGTTGTTCGCCACCATGACGCTCGGGGGTCTCTGGCACGGGGCGAACCTGACCTTCGTGGCCTGGGGGGCCGCGCATGGCGCCGGGCTCGGGGCCGGTGTCCTGTGGCGCAAAGCGGGCCGGTTCGTGCCGAAGCCGCTCGGTATGCTTCTGACCTTTTTCTTCGTTGCGGCGCTCTGGGTGCTGTTCCGGTCTCCGAGCTTCGGCGCGGCGGGTTCGCTCTACAAGAGCCTGATCGGCTTGGCACCGGCCGGTTCCGGGTTCAAATGGGCGAGCCTGCTGCCTGCCGCCGTGGTGGCGACCGTCGGCCCGACGGCCTGGGACTTCGTGCACCGCCTGCCACCATGGCGCTGGGCGGCTGTGGCATTCGCGGTTCTGCTCGTGCTGGTGCTCTTCAAGATCGGCGACAACGAGAATTATGAATTCATCTACTTCCGGTTCTGATCCGGCGGGCTGGCCACGGTTCTGGATCACGTTCCTCACGTCGAGCACGGCCGTGTTCCTCGGACTACTCCTGGCCGCCGTCGTTCTCGACCCCTTCGACAGGGGCCTCCTCGGCGGGCCGGTGCGCGGCGTCGCGGAGCAGGGACCGCGGACCGCCAATGCGAGCCGGGCGCGCGATCCCGCCTTCGACGGCGCCATTTTCGGCAATTCGCATATTCAGCTCGTCGACCCGGATGCGCTGCGGGCTGCCACGGGCATCGCCTTCGTGTCGCTGATCGTGCCCGGCACGGGACCGCGCGAGCAATTGACGCTGATCGACTATTTCCTGCGGGCGCGGACGCGGCCGCCACGGTCGGTGGTCCTGGGGCTCGATGGTGCATGGTGCACGCAAGACCCCGCTTTGCCGATCGAGTACCCTTTTCCGTTCTGGCTTTACGACCCGAGCCCTTTCGCGTTCATCAAAGGCCTGGTGCGCTACAGCACACTGGAGCACATGACGAAAGCGGTGGAGATGGCGCTGGGCCGTGCCTCCAGGGCGCGTCCGAACGGCTACTGGAACTACGCCCGGGACCGGCCATTGAATACGGAGCCTTCGGCGCTATTGAGCAAGGAGCCGGATACCCCGCCTGTCAACGAGACCGGCCGCTTTCCGGCTCTCGACCGATTGGGCGAACGGCTTGAGAGGCTCTCTCCGGAGGTGGCGGTGGTCCTGGTGCGCCCGCCCGTCTATATTACTGTATTGCCGCGCCCGGGCACGAGCCTGCAGCGGTCCGAGGCCGACTGCCTCGCAGCGACCCGTCGCCTTTTGAGCGTGCATGCGCGCTCCGCGCTGGTGGACTTGCGGATCGATCGGCCTGAGGCGCGGCAGGTCGAGAATTGGTTCGATCACACGCATTATCAGGAGCCGCTCGCACGCCTACTGGAAAGCGAGATCGAGGGCGCCATCAACGGCCTGACCGGTTCTCGCTAGGGCTTTGCCGCCGGCTCCTTGCCTCGCCCCGTGGGCATCAGCGATCGTGCTTGCCGTGATCGTGATCGTGATCGTG